>NZ_BAAILO010000606.1:0-11662 GCF_054589115.1 Cupriavidus sp. 8B
GACTGCATCTCCATGTTCAGTTTAGGAAGAATAGGTCTTTCTTTCTTTTGTCTCCACCCTCTTTACGAGTAAAGAAAAGTGACATCTCACACGTTCCAAAACGGCCAACCCCGTACAGCCGCGACAGCAGCTAGAAGCGCCAAAACACCTCCAGCCCATCAACCATCAAAGTCGCCCAGCCGCGACAGCAGCTAGAAGCATCAAAACCCCGCCCACAAGAGACCCCCCCGCGTCAGCGGGGCCAGAAGCGCTACCCCCCCCGTCCCCCTATCACCCCCTATTCGCCCACCCCGTCACCCTCCTCTCCAAAACCGCAAAAAACTCATACATCACCATCGCCATCACAGCAATCACCACCAGCCCGGCAAACGCCAGCGGCATCTTCATCGCCGATCCGGCCGAGACCAGCAGATAGCCAATGCCCTCGTTAGCGGCACTCATCTCCGACACGGTAGTGCCAACGAATGCCAGCGTGATCGCCACCTTCAGCGACGCAAAGAAATAAGGCATGGACCGCGGCAGCCCGACCTTGAGCAACACATCGGTGCGCTTCGCACCAAGTACGCGCAGCACATCCTCCAGTTCCGGCTCCAGCGTAGCCAGCCCTGTCGCGATATTGACCATGATCGGGAAGAACGAGATCAGGAACGCGGTCAGGATCGCCGGGCCGGCGCCCAGGCCGAACCACACCACCAGGATCGGCACGAACGCCGCTTTCGGCAACGCATTGAACGCCGTCATCAGCGGATAGCCGGCCGCGTACGCCAGCCCGGACGAGCCCATCAGCAAACCCAGCACCACGCCCACGACGATGGCAAGGCCAAAGCCGACCATGGTGGTCCAGAAGGTACGCCAGGCATGGCCGGCAATCACATCCCAGTACTCGAACAGCGACGTGACGATCGCGCTGGGGCTGGGCAGGATGAAGTCCGACACATTGAACACAAGGCAAGCGCCCTGCCACAGCAGCAGGAACGTGCCCAGCAACAGCCACGGCGCCACGCGCTGCACGCGGCGTTGCTGGGCCGCGCTTATCGAGGAAGAGAAAGTACTCATGGTCAGTGCTGCCGTACGTGGCCGATCTTCTCGCGCAGCGAGTGCACAAGGTCGGCAAAGGGTTCGGTATAGGTCAGGTCGAGGTCGCGCGGACGCGGCAGGTCGATCTCCTTGCGCGTGAGGATGCGCCCCGGGCGCTGGCTCATCACGTAGACGGTGTCGGCCAGGAACACGGCCTCGCGCAGGTCGTGGGTGACCAGGATCACGTTGAAGCGCTGCGCCTGCCACAGGTCGCGCAGCACGCACCACAACTCCTCCCGGGTAAAGGCGTCGAGCGCGCCGAAGGGCTCGTCGAGCAGCAGCATGCGCGGCTCGTGGATCAGCGCGCGGCAGATCGAGGCGCGCTGCTGCATGCCGCCGGAGAGCTGCCACGGGTACTTGTCCTCGTATCCGGCCAGGCCCACGGTGCGCAGCAGTTCGCGCGCCCGCGCCGTGTATTCCTCGCGCCTCTGGCGCAGCGTGGAGCGGTACGGCTCGACGATCTCCAGCGGCAGCATGACGTTCTGCAGCGTGGTGCGCCAGGGCAGCAGCGTCGGGGCCTGGAAGGCCATGCCCACCATCTTGAGCGGGCCGGTAACCTTCTCGCCGGCGATCTTGACCACGCCGCGCGTGGCCGGCTTGAGGCCGGTCGCCAGCTTCATGAAGGTGGACTTGCCGCAGCCGGAGGGCCCGACGATGGCGATGAACTCGCCCGGCTCGACCTGCAGAGAGATGTCCTCGATGGCGAACTCGCCCTGGCGGGCAAGCTCGTCGTTATAGGCGAGCCAGACGCGGTTGAACTCGACAAAGGGTCGCGCCGCCGGCTCGGCCGGCAGTTCCGCGGGGGCCGCGGCCCCCGTACGCAGGGAAGGCTGGGAAGTCGCGCCCATCGTCATCGCAGCACATCCAGTTCGGCAGCGGACGGCAGGTAGGCATCGGTCCACAGGTTGTCGGGGTTGATGCGGCCCTTGGTGCCAAAGGCATCGGCCACTTGCGAAGCCATCAGCGAGAGGCGCGGCTTGTTGACCCGGCCAAAGCCCTCGGCGCGCGCGTCGGGCGACTTGACCACGCTATCCAGCGCCATCTTCAGGCGCTTGGTCTCGAGCTTCTCGTCGATGATGCCGTCGCGCGCCTTGACCGCCTTGATGCCCTCTTCCGGCTTGGCGATCACGTCCTTGGCCGACTTGGCGAAGGCGCGCAGGAAGGCCTTGACCGCCTCCGGGTTCTTCTTGAGGAAGTCTTCCGAGGCGATCACGGCGTTGCCGTACAGCTTCACGCCGTATTGCGGGTAAGGCAGCACCACGATGTCCTCGTCCTTCACGCCGCGCGCGTTCAGGTTAAGGATGGAGGTGAAGGAGAAGCCGGTGATGGCGTCGAGGTCGCCGCGCGTGAGCATGGTCTCGCGCAGGGTCGGGTCCATCGCCTGCCAGTTGAAGCTGGATGCCTGCAGGCCGTTGGCCTTGGCGAAGATCGGGAAGGCGCGGCGTCCGGCGTCGAACACCGGTGCGCCGAGCTTCTTGCCGGCCAGGTCGTGCGGGGTCTTGATGCCGGACTTCTTCAGCGCCAGCACGGCGGCGGGTGTGTTGTTGTAGACCATCATCACGGCCACCGGCTTGTTCTTGGCATCCGGGTTGTTGCCGTAGAACTCCATCACCGACGCAAGGTCGGCAAAGCCCATGTCATAGGTGCCGGAAGCCACGCGGTTGACCACGTTGCCCGAGCCGTTGCCAGCGTCGATCGCCACATCGAGCTTCTCGGCCTTGTAGTAGCCCTTCTGCTCGCCCAGCAGGAACAGCGCGGACGGGCCTTCGAAGCGCCAGTCGAGCTGGAAGCGGACCTTGGTCTGGGCGTGCGCCTCGCCGGCAAATTGTGTCGACAGCACCAGTGCGGTGCCTAGCGCCATGCCAAGCTGCAACCAGCGGCGGCGTGCGGGGGACGCGGCGGCGCCGGACACGGCATGGGCCGGCTGGGCGCCTGCGAGAGCGGCCGGGACTTCGAACGGGGTGGCGAACGGGGTGGCGGCACGGAATAGCGGCATTGAACTCTCTCCAGTTAGTCGTCTTCCTGGATAGTTCGTCTGCAAGGCGCGTGCCATGCAAACACGCACCGCGATGGGGCGGGTACGCCACCTATTGTCGAACCAAATTCGTGCAATCGGATATTTCGGGACGGTTTGCCGCGATGGATTGTCAACAATCCATCGCGGCCCTGGCTATTTGCGTGTCAGGCGTCCTGCGTCGCGTCGCCCGCCTCGATGGCCAGCGCGGCATCCTCCACGGGCGCCTCGTTCTCGGCCGCGCTGCGCGCCTGGATGTGCCACATCTCGGCGTAGCGGGCATCGAGCCGCATCAGCTCGGCATGGGTGCCGCGCTCGATGATGCGGCCGCGGTCCATCACCAGGATCTGGTCGGCATGCACCACGGTAGAGAGCCGGTGCGCGATCAGCAGCGTGGTGCGGTTCTGCGCCAGCCGCATCAGCTCGGCCTGGATGGCCTGTTCGGTGCGGGAATCCAGCGCCGAGGTGGCTTCGTCGAAGACCAGGATCGGCGGGTTCTTCAGCAGCGTGCGGGCGATGGCCACGCGCTGCTTCTCCCCGCCCGACAGCTTGAGGCCACGCTCGCCCACGGGCGTGTCGTAGCCTTGCGGCAGCTCGCGGATAAAGCCGTCGATCTGGGCCGCGCGCGCGGCCTCGATGACTTCGTCGCGGGTGGCGTCGGGGCGGCCGTAGGCGATGTTGTAGTAGATGCTGTCATTGAACAGCACGGTGTCCTGCGGCACGATGCCGATGGCGCGGCGCAGGCTGTCCTGCGTGATCGATCGGATATCCTGGCCGTCGATCTCGATGCCGCCGCTGCTCACGTCATAGAAGCGGAACAGCAGCCGCGCCAGCGTGGACTTGCCCGAGCCGCTGTGGCCCACCACCGCGGTAGTGGTGCCGGCGGCGATGGTGAACTCCACATCGTCGAGGATCACGCGGTTGCTCTCGTAGCCAAAGCCGACATGGTTGAAATGCACCGCCGCACCCTGCACGCGCAAGGCGCCGGCGCCCGGCGCATCGGCCACTTCGCGGTTGGTGCCCAGCAGCACGAACATGCGATCCATGTCGGTGGTGGCCTGCTTGATCTCGCGGTAGATCACGCCGAGGAAGTTCAGCGGAATGTACAGCTGGATCATCAGCGTGTTGACCAGCACCAGGTCGCCCAGCGTGAGCTTGCCCGCCGCCACGCCCACGGTGGCGCGCCACAGGATCAGGATCAGGCCGGTGGCGATAATGGCCTGCTGGCCGAAGTTCAGGAACGACAGCGAGTTTTGCGAGCGGATCGCCGCGGTACGGTACTTGCGCAGGTTCTCGTCATAACGGCCGGCCTCGTATTCCTCATTGCCGAAGTACTTGACCGTCTCGAAGTTGAGCAGGGAATCGATGGCCTTCTGATTGGCGCGCGAATCCAGCTCGTTCATCTTGCGCCGGAAGTGCGTGCGCCACTCGGTCACCACGATGGTAAACACGATATAGCTCACCAGCGCGCAGCCCGTGATGGCGGCGAACCAGATGTCGTAGTGCAGGATGAAGAAGCCCATCACCAGCCCCATCTCGACCAGGGTCGGCAGGATGCTGTAGAGCGAGTAGGAGATCAGCGACTGGATGCCGCGCGTGCCACGCTCGATGTCGCGGCTCATGCCGCCGGTCTGGCGGTCCAGGTGAAAGCGCAGCGACAGCGCGTGCAGGTGGCGGAACACCTGCAGCGCGATCTCGCGCACCGCGCTTTGCGTGACCTTGGAGAACAGGATCTCGCGCAGCTCGGTAAACAGCGTGCCCGACAAGCGCAATATCCCGTAGGCGACGATCAGCCCCACCGGCACCACCAGCAGCGCGGTCGCGCTGCCGGCGGGCACATTCATGTTGTCCACCAGCTTCTTCATCAGGACCGGCACGCCCAGGTTGGCCACCTTGGCCGCCACCAGGCACACCAGCGCCAGGATCACGCGCCACTTGTAGTGCCAGACATAGGGCAACAGGTTGCGCACGGTCTGCCAATCGCTGCGGGGAACGTTGGATTTGCCGAAGAGGGAAGAAGGCTGGGCGGGGGACGGCTCGGCCGACGTAGAGTAGCGTCGCATACGTTAGAATTCGGGCGAATATGCGATTGTGGCAGAGATCGACATAATTAGCCGGCGCCACGCCGCAATCGCGCGTCACGGCAGCGCCACCACGCCCGGGCCGCGCGGCGGCAAGGTCACTCCTTCGCTGCCCGCCCTACCCCGCCCCAACCCGATCCAGCCTCATCAAGCAGCCATCATGAATCAAGCCAACGTCCTCCCCTGCCTGCCCCCTGGCAAGAATCCCGCACTGCGCGTGGTCCCCATGCCGGCGGATGCCAATGTGCATGGCGACGTCTTCGGGGGCTGGATCATGGCCCAGGTGGACATTGCCGGCTCGATCCCGGCGGTGGAACGCGCCCAGGGCCGCGTGGCCACCGTGGCGGTGAACTCCTTCCTCTTCAAGCATCCGGTCTTTGTCGGCGACCTGGTGAGCTTCTATGCCGATATCGAGAAGACCGGCCGCACCTCGATCACCGTGTCGGTGGAGGTCTATGCGCAACGCATGCGCCACAGCAACGAGATCGTCAAGGTGACCGAAGCCACCCTGACCTACGTCGCCACCGACGATACACGCCAGCCGCGCGTGCTGCCGAAGGAAAAGGACGCACCGCTGGCCTGAGGGTGCAGCGGCGGTTTCAATGCAAGTTAGTTGAACTGCGAGAAGTCCGGGCGGCGTTTCTCGAAGAACGCCTTGAACGCCTCCTTGGCTTCCGGCGCCTGCAGCATGCGCCGGAACACCTCGCCCTCCTCCGCCATTTTCGCTTGCACGGCAGCCTTGTCGCCGCCCTTCATCAGCCGCTTCGTCTCCCGCAGCGACGAAGCCGGCAGCGCGGCCAGCTTGCGCGCCTGCTGCTGTGCGAACTCGTTGAGCTCCGCCACCGGCAGCACGCGCGTGGCCAGGCCGATCTGCAGCGCTTCCTGCGCGCTGAAGGCTTCGCCCAGCATCAGCTTCTCGGCAGCGCGCTGGTGACCCAGCAGGCGCGGCAACAGCATGCTCGATGCCGCTTCCGGGCACAGGCCCAGCTGCACGAACGGCAGCGACAGCTTGGCCGTCTCGGAGACATAGACCAGGTCGCAATGCAGCAGCATGGTGGTGCCCACGCCCACCGCCGGGCCGCTCACCGCGGCCACCAGCGGCTTGCTGGCCTGGCTGATCTGCTGCAGAAACTGGAACACCGGCGCCGGTGGATCGCCCACCCCCGAGGTGGGCGGACGCTGCATGAAGTCTTCCAGGTCGTTGCCGGCGGTGAACACTTCCGGCTTGCCGCGGATCACGATCACGCGCACGGCAGGGTCGGTCTCGGCGGCGCGCAGCGCGTCGGCCATGGCCTGGTACATCGCCGCCGTGATGGCGTTCTTCTTGTCGAGGCGATCGAACTCGAGGGTCAGGATGCCTTGTTCGATGGTGGTCAGGATGCTCATGAAATCGTCTTCTCCTTACTGCTTGGTTGGCTTGTCTGCCTTGCCCTTCGCTTAAGCAAGTGGGCCGCTCATTCGAACGCCGGCGGATTCTCGCAAAGATAGCTCATCCCGAACGCTTTTGCGCCGACGTTGAGCGCCACCGTCAGGCTCATTGGCGCCAGCATCAGCTCCACGTCATGCTGCTGCGCGGTGCGCGCGAGCGACTGGTAGGCCGGCAACGCTTGAATCGCCTCGGGAGGTCCCGCATAGCTCAGCGATACTGCCGGGCTCAGCAAGCGGGCGCTGCGGATGCATTGCTGCGCGTGCGCCATCACGCGGCGGATGCCTTCATCCGCGCCGCGCGCCTTGGCCACCGGCTCGGTCTGGCCGCGATGCATATGCACGATGGGGCGGATATTGAACGCGCTGCCGAGCATGTAGCGGCCCCAGGTGATGCTGTTCTCGCCCTTGTGCTTGGCGCGCGTGTACATGTAGAGCAACTCGTCGGGCACCAGGAACATATGCGCTGCGTCGCGCAAGCGTGTCTCCACCGCCTCCACCACCGCTTGCGCGCTGGCGCCGCCGCCCAGCATGCGCGCGGCCTCGCGCACGATCAGCGCCTGGCCCGGGCCGATCGCGCCGGTGTCAATCACCGTCAGCTCGAACAGCCCCGTGCGCCCCGCATCCTTGCGCGCCTTGAAGCTCTTGGCCACGGTACCGACCACGGCGCCTGAGGCATGCGCGTACAGCTTGCTGCGGCTGCTGGCGATGGTGAGCAGAAGCGCGCGGTCGCATGAGGTCACCACATGCTTGAGCATGTGGTCTTCGATCTCGCGCTCGAGCAAGGGAATGGATTCGGCATAGTGGTCCTGCTTGCCGACCAGGTACTGCGCGTAGAGCGACGGCAAGGTCGGCTCGTCGCGCACATCGGCCACAAAGCGGTCGCCCGCGCGAATGCGGAACGGCACCGTCTGCACGCCGAGTTCGGCCATCAGCGCGCGCGGCATGTCGCACGCGGCGTCGGCCAGGATGAGTGTCTCCTGCATCTTGTTGTTTCCTCCCTGTCAGGTGAGCCGCATCGAGGCGGCAGCTGTCTCCTTGTTATGGCACTGCTTTCTTCACCTGATAGCGGGTTCGGAGGAAGGGCGGTGTTTATGCGCCGGTGCTGGCCTGACGCGCCCGCCCTCTCCCCCAACCCCTCTCCCGCTGCGCGGGAGAGGGGAGCAATACGTCGGCCAGCGAACCGCAGCGCTTGCTTGACGTGCTTGCTCTTTGTGGCGCGTTTAGACGCGCTCGAAGATACCTGCCGCGCCCATGCCCGTACCGACGCACATGGTGACCATGCCGTACTTCAGGTTATTACGGCGCAGTGCGTGCACCACGGTGGCCGAACGGATCGCACCGGTGGCGCCCAGCGGGTGGCCCAGGGCGATGGCACCGCCCATCTGGTTGACCTTGGCCGGGTCCAGCTGCAGGTCGCGCATCACCGCCAGCGACTGCGCGGCGAAGGCTTCGTTCAGCTCGATCCAGTCCATCTGGTCCTGCGTGAGGCCGGCCGCCTTCAGCGCCGCGGGAATCGCTTCCTTGGGGCCGATGCCCATGATCTCCGGCGGCACGCCGCGCACTGCGAACGAGACGAAGCGCGCCAGCGGCACCAGGTTGAACTGCTTGAGGATCTTTTCCGAAACCAGGATCAGCGCGCCGGCGCCGTCGGAGGTCTGCGAACTGTTGCCGGCAGTGACGCTGCCCTTGTTGGCAAACACCGGGCGCAGCTTGGCCAGGCCTTCGATGGAGGTCTCCGGGCGGGGGCCTTCGTCCAGCGAGATGGTGCGCGTCTTCACGTCGACCTGGCCGCTGGCCAGGTTGGGGAATTTCTCGACGATGTCCACCGGCGTGATCTCGTCCTTGAAGTCGCCGGCCTGCTGGGCGCGGATCGCCTTCTGGTGCGAAGCGAGCGAGAAGGCGTCCTGGTCCTCGCGGCTGACCTGCCACTTCTGTGCGACCTTCTCGGCGGTCAGGCCCATGCCGTAGGCGATGCCGATGTTCTCGTCGCGCTCGAAGATAGCCGGCGACATCGACGGCGAGTTGCCCATCATCGGCACCATGCTCATCGATTCCACGCCGGCGGCGATCATCACGTCGGACTCGCCCACGCGGATGCGGTCAGCGGCCATGGCCACGGCCGACAGGCCGGAGGCACAGAAGCGGTTGACGGTGATGCCACCCACGGTGTTCGGCAGGCCGGACAGCAGCGCGCCGATGCGCGCCACGTTCAGGCCCTGCTGTGCCTCGGGGATGGCGCAGCCAACGATAGCGTCCTCGATCAGCTTGGGATCGAGGTTAGGCACCTGCGCCACGGCCGCGCGCAGGATGGTGGCCAGCAGGTCGTCCGGGCGGGTGTTCTTGTACGCGCCCTTGGGAGCCTTGCCGATCGGCGTGCGGGTCGCGGCAACGATGTATGCGTCTTGCAGTTGTTTCATGATATCGGTTCCTCGCTTGCCTTAGTTGCGCACCGGCTTGCCGGTCTGCAGCATGCCCATGATGCGTTCCTGGGTCTTGCCCGTGCCGAGCAGGTCGACAAAGGCCTTGCGTTCCAGCGCCAGCAGCCATTCCTCGCTGACCAGCGAGCCGGCTTCCACATCGCCGCCGCACACCGCCTCGGCAATCCGGCTGGCAATCAGGAAGTCGTGCGCGGAGATGAAGCCGCCATCGCGCATATTGGCCAGCGATGCCTTGATAGTGGCAATGCCGGAGCGGCCCGCCACCGGCACCAGCGTGCCCGGCACCGGGGCGCGGTAGCCGGCGTTGGACAGGGCGCGCACTTCGTTTTGCGCCACGTAGAGCAGCTCATGCACGTTGAACACGATGGTGTCCGACGGCTGCAGGTAACCCATCTTCTGCGCGTCCAGCGCCGAGGACGAGACCTTGGCCATGGCCGCTGCCTGGAATCGGTTGGTGAGGAACTGCAGGTAGTTGGTGCTGCCGGCGGCTTGTGCTGCCCTTGCTGCCGCCAGCGCGGCTTCCTTCAGGCCGCCGCCCGCCGGCACCAGGCCCACGCCCACCTCCACCAGGCCGATATAGGTCTCCAGCGCGGCCACGCGCTTGGCCGAATGCAGCATCAGCTCACAGCCGCCGCCCAGCGCAATGCCGGACGCCGCCGACACCACCGGCACGGCGGAGTACTTCACGCGCATCATGCCGTCCTGGAATTTCTTGACGAAGGGCTCGATGCCCTTGGCGCCGCCCATCATGAAGGCCGGCATCGCGGCTTCCAGGTTGGCACCCGCGGAGAACGGGCCGCCCGGCGCGCCCAGTTGCAGCGACGTGGGCTGCCACACCACCAGGCCCTTGTACTCAGTTTCCGCCAGGTCGATGGCGCGCGTCAGGCCGTCGATCACATCCGGGCCGATGGTGTTCATCTTGCTCTTGAACGAGACCACCAGCACATCGTCCTGCCCTTCGCTCACCCAGATGCGCACCGCGTCGTTCTCTTCCACGGTGCGGCCGGCTTTGCGCGGATCGGCAGCCGCCGTGCCCTTGACCGCAGCGCGGAACACCTGGCGCTCGTACACCGGCAGCGCGTTGCGCTGCACGAAGGCCTGCGCGGCGGGCGACCACGAACCCTGCGCGCCGTGCACGCCCTGGTTGTCGGCCACCGGACCTGCGAACACCCACGCCGGCAAGGCCACATTGGCCAGGCCCTTGCCTGCGTCGATGTCTTCCTTCACCCACTCGGCCACCTGCTTCCAGCCGGCCGATTGCCAGTCCTCGAAGGGACCGGAATTCCAGCCGAAGCCCCAGCGGATCGCCAGGTCGATGTCGGCCGCGGAGCCGGCGATCTGCTCGAGGTAGACGCCGATGTAATGGAACACATCGCGGAACACCGCCCAAAGGAACTGCGCCTGCGGGTTGCTGGATTCGCGCAGCAGCTTGATGCGCTCGGCCGCATCCTTCTTCAGCATGCGCACCACGATCTCGTCGGCCTTCTTGCCCGAGTCGACGTACTGGCCCGTCTTGGGATCCAGCACCTTGATGGCCTTGCCTTCCTTCTTGTAGAAGCCGGCGCCGGTCTTCTGGCCCAATGCGCCCGCATCCACCAGCCCCTTGAGCACGGCAGGCGTCTTGTACACCGGGGCAAACGGATCGTCCTGCAGGGTGTCCTGCATGGTCTTGATCACGTGGGCCATGGTGTCCAGGCCCACCACGTCGGCGGTGCGGAACGTAGCGGACTTGGCGCGGCCCAGCTTGGAGCCGGTCAGGTCGTCGACCACATCGAAGGGAATACCGTACTTCTCGGCTTCGGCAAACACGGCCAGGATCGAGAAGATGCCGACGCGGTTGGCGATGAAGTTCGGCGTGTCCTTGGCGCGCACCACGCCCTTGCCGAGCGTGGAGGTCAGGAAAGTTTCCAGGCGGTCCAGGATCGCGGGCTGCGTGGTCGCGGTCGGGATCAGCTCCACCAGGTGCATGTAGCGCGGCGGGTTGAAGAAGTGCACGCCACAGAAGCGCGACTTCAGGTCCGCGTCGAAGCCATCGGACAGCGCGGTGATCGACAGGCCCGAGGTGTTGGTGGCAAAGATCGCGTGCGAAGCCAGGTGCGGCGCAACTTTCTTGTACAGGTCATGCTTCCAGTCCATGCGCTCGGCGATGGCCTCGATCACCACATCGCACTCCTTAAGCAGCGCGAGGTCGTCTTCGTAGTTGGCAGCCTGGATCAGGCCGGCTTCGTCCTTGATGCCGAGCGGCGCCGGCGAGAGCTTCTTCAGGTTCTCGATGGCGCGCAGCGAGATGCCGTTCTTGGAGCCTTCCTTGGCGGGAAGGTCGAACAGCACCACGGGCACGCGGGCGTTGACGAGATGGGCGGCGATCTGCGCCCCCATGACGCCGGCACCCAGCACGGCGACCTTCTTGACGATGAAATTGGACATGCGCGCTCCTAGGAAAGTGAGCGTTGAGATGAGGTGGGCTGGCTGCGCGCTGGCACCGGGGTTGCTGCTGCTGCTCCTGCTGCTGCCGCTGTTGCTGCCGGTGTGCTCCCCTCTCCCGCTTGCGGGAGATGGGTCGGGGGAGAGGGTGGGCGGTCGATCAAGCGTTATCGCTCGTTGAACCGCCGGCCCTCTCCCCC
>NZ_BAAILO010000606.1:11744-38116 GCF_054589115.1 Cupriavidus sp. 8B
TTTCATGGGAGAGGGGAGCACACCATTGGCATCGACACCGTCAGAGCCAGTAGCTTGCGCCCGCGCTAAGACAACCGCATTAATTCAGGACAAACAGTCCGTCAGAACAAATCCGCGTCCAGCGCCATCAGCGTGGCCGAGCCAGCGCGCGCCATGCGGATCTGCGAAGCCGTCTCCGGCAGCAGCTTGGCAAAGTAGAAGCGTGCGGTCGCCAGCTTGGTGGTGTAGAACTTGTCGCCGCTGGCTTCCTTGTCCAGCGCTATCTTGGCCATGCGGGCCCAGAAGTACGAGAACACCAGGTGGCCCACCACGCGCAGGTAAGGCACCGCGGCGGCGCCGACTTCGTCGGGGTTGGCCATGGCCTTCATGCCGATTTCCATGGTGAGCTTCTGCACCTTGTCGCCCAGTTCGGCCAGCGGGTTGACGAACTCCTGCATGGCTTCGTTGGTGCCCTCTTCCTCGACGAACGCTTGCACGATCTTGCCGAAGGCCTTCATCTTGGCGCCCATGTCGCCCAGGATCTTGCGGCCCAGCAGGTCCAGTGCCTGGATGGTGTTGGTGCCTTCGTAGATCATGTTGATGCGCGCGTCGCGCACATATTGCTCCATGCCCCACTCGGCGATGTAGCCGTGGCCGCCAAAGACCTGCATGCCTTCGTTGGTGGCGGTGAACGCGTTGTCGGTCAGGAAGGCCTTGATCACGGGCGTGAGCAGCGCGACCAGGTCGCCCGCTTCCTTGCGCACGGACTCGTCCGGGTGCGACAGCTCGCGGTCGATCTGCAGCGCGGTCCAGTAGCTGAACGCGCGGCCACCTTCGGCAAAGGCCTTCTGCGTCAGCAGCATGCGGCGCACGTCCGGGTGCACGATGATCGGGTCGGCCGGCTTGTCCGGTGCCTTGGGACCGGTCAGCGCGCGCATCTGCAGGCGGTCCTTGGCGTAAGCCAGCGAGTTCTGGTAGGCCACTTCGGTCAGGCCCAGGCCCTGCATGCCTACGCCCAGGCGGGCAGCGTTCATCATCACGAACATGGCGTTCAGGCCCTTGTTGGGCTCGCCCACCAGCCAGCCGCGCGCGCCGTCCAGGTTCATCACGCAGGTGGCATTGCCGTGGATGCCCATCTTGTGCTCGATCGAGCCGCACTTGATGCCGTTGCGCTCGCCCGGGTTGCCGCTGGCATCGGGGATGAACTTCGGCACCACGAACAGCGAGATGCCCTTGGTGCCCTGCGGTGCGTCCGGCAGGCGCGCCAGCACCAGGTGGATGATGTTGGCGGAGAGATCGTGCTCGCCGGCCGAGATAAAGATCTTGGTGCCGGTGATGGTGTAGGAACCGTCAGCCTGCGGCTCGGCCTTGCTGCGCAGGATGCCCAGGTCGGTGCCGCAATGCGGCTCGGTCAGGCACATGGTGCCGGTCCATTCGCCGGAGACCAGCTTGGGCAGGTACAGCTTCTGCAGTTCGGGCGTGCCATGCGCGTGCAGCGCTTCATACGCGCCGTGCGACAGGCCGGGGTACATGGTCCACGCCTGGTTGGCCGAGTTCAGCATCTCGTACAAGGCGTTGTTGACCAGGATGGGCAGGCCCTGGCCGCCGTATTCCGGGTCGCAGCCCAGGGCCGGCCAGCCGGCTTCCACGTACTGCTTGTACGCTTCCTTGAAGCCCTTGGGCGCCGTCACCACGCCGTCGCCAACGTAGGTGCAGCCTTCGCGGTCGCCGCTCTGGTTGAGCGGGAATACCACCTCGGAGCAGAACTTGCCGGCTTCCTCAAGCACTTGGTTGATGGTGTCCGCGTCAACGTCAGCGTGCTTCGGCAGCGCCTTGAGTTCGGCTTCCACGCCGAGCAATTCATGGAGCACGAACTGCATGTCGCGCAACGGTGCGGTGTATTGGCCCATCAAAGACTCCTTGGAGGTTTGCAAAGCCGCTACGCCGCCCGTGCACGATCCGGCACGGGACGCCGCGGCGGCGTCAGGTACGGTAGGACTGAATCAATTTATTGAGCGCGACCATGGCTAGCTCGGCACTCGCGGGCAAGCGCAGGAAGCGGGCGTCATGATGCAAGCCTAGTTCAAGGCTGTACATTTCAAACAGCATCAGGCGAGGATCGCAATCCGCGCACAGGTGCCCCTCTTCCCGTGCCTGGTCGATGGCACGCGTGAGCGCGGCGCGCCAGATGGTGACGCTCTTGACGAGTTCGTCACGCACCGGGCTTTCCGCGCGGTCGTCGTACTCCACCGCCCCGCTGATGTAGATGCATCCCGTGGTCACTTCCTGGATGCGCTTTTCCATCCAGCGGCGCACCATGGACTGCAGGCGCGGCAGCCCGCGCGGCTCGTGCAGCGAAGGATAGAAAACCTCCTGCTCGAACCGGCGGTGATACTCGCGCACTACTTCCACCTGCAAGTCCTCGCGCGAACCGAAATGCGCGAAGACGCCGCTTTTGCTCATCTGCATGCGTTCCGCGAGCAGCCCGATGGTCAAGCCTTCGAGCCCGTCGCGGGACGACAATTCCAGCGCGGCATCCAGAATGGCCACGCGCGTCATTTCCCCCTTGCGCATGGGCGCGGGGGACGCGGAAGTGGCGGATTCGAGACGAGCTGACTGGTGTCGCATGATTTTTTCTCCGTTCTTCGCGGCGCGAAACGGATCGCACCGCGTATGACCCTGACTTAATGCATTTTTTCGCTGCCCGGCTGGCTGCTTCACCGCCTGGCAGACCCGAATGCACGCAGTCTAAGGCAAAAAAGAACGACCGTTCAGATTATTGTGATCGCGCCCGCTGGCAGCAAGCTTTTAATTAGATCGGGGTTTCTAAACGCAGCGGCAGCGCTCCTGCGCTGCAACATGCCGCGACGCAGCAAGATAGCGATCATTGTTGCCGCGCGTGATGCACAGCAACATCGCCCCGCGCAGTATTGTCCCGCGATCAGTACCGCCCTGTCACGCCGGCGATGATCACGCCGACACGCAGCACCATATAGGCGGTCCAGCTCGCCATCCGGCGCACCGCCGAACGGCGCGCGTGCGTGGCGGCCTTGACCTCGACGCTGCGCGAGGCAATGGCATGCTCCAGCTCCTGGCGCAGCTCAGCGCAAAACGCGCTGTCATAGACGGCCACATTGGCTTCGCGCGCCAGTAGCAGGCTGAATGGATCCATATTGCTGGAGCCCACCGTGGCCCAGGCGTCATCTACCACGGCTACCTTGGCGTGCAGGAAACTATCGGCGTATTCGTGGATCTCCACGCCGGCCGCAAGCAAGGTCGCGTAGAGCGAGTGGGTCGCATAGTGCTGCAAACGATACTCCACCATGCCCTGCAGCAACAGCCGCACGCGCACCCCCCGCTTGCGGCAGGCCAGCAGGGCGCGGCGCATCTTGTGCCCAGGCAGGAAGTACGCGTTGGCAATGATCACTTCCCGCCGCGCGCCACCCAGTGCTTGCAGGTACTGGCGCTCGATGGCGCGGCGGTTGCGCAGGTTGTCGCGCAGCAGCAGCACGGCGCGCATGCCGCCGGCCTGGTCCTGGCGCGGCAGCGGCAGGTCGGTGATCAGTGGAAACTCCGCCGCCACCCCCGCCAGGCCAACGCTGCGCATTTCGCCGCGCAGCGATAGCTGCCACCACAGGCGCTCGGCGGTCAGCGCGATCTGGTTGACCAGCGGGCCCCGCACCTCCACCGCGAAGTCGTAGCGGGGGCCGAGCCCGGCGCCCTCGAAGGGCCCGTGGTTGTGGTCATCGATGATGTTGATGCCGCCAACAAAGCCGATCTGCTGGTCGATCACGGCCAGCTTGCGGTGCAGCCGGCGCAAGTTGCGCCGCGCCAGGCTGAAACGGCGCAGGGGACGGAAGATCTTGAGGCACACGCCACCTTCGCGCAGCCGCGCGGCAAGCCCGGCCGGCATGTCGCCGGCGCCGAAGCCGTCCACCACCAGGTGCACGGCCACGCCCCGCCCGGCAGCGCGGATCAGCGCGTCGCCCACCGCCGCACCGACCGCATCGTCGGCGTAGATGTAGGTCTCGAGCGAAACCGAGAATACAGCCTGGTCGATCGCGGCGACCAGGGCCGGGAAGAACTCGTTGCCGCCGCGCAGCAAGCGGACCGCGTTGCCGCCCAGAGGCCTGCCGCGGCGCCATTCGGAGCGCAGCGGGCCGGCGTGCTTCGGCGAGCGTGGGGGCGGAATCGATGACATGAGCCACATTATCAGGCACGCCGATGTCCTGTGCGTGCGCCAGGCGACGCGCGCGGCGCGCACAACGTGTGGGGCCATGCGCGCCGCCGCGGCCATTCTCTGCTATCGTCGCCGCTTTATCCCCTCGCAGCCCCCGACATCGTGAAGATTTTCGGCATCTCCGGTACGTCCGGCAGCGGCAAGACCACGTTGCTGGATCAACTGATCCCGCGCTTCGTCGCCGCCGGCCTGCGGGTGGCCGGCGTCAAGCACACCCACCATGGCTTTGACCCGGACACCCCGGGCAAGGACTCCTGGCGCATGCGCCAGGCCGGCTGCGCCAATGTCGTGCTGGTAGGCGCGCGGCACCTCACGCTGATGCGCCACTACCCCGAAGCCGAGGCCTCGCCGGAACTGGCCGACGCGCTGGCCGTGCTGCCCGCCGACACGGACCTGGTGCTGGTGGAAGGCTACAAGCGCAGTGACTTCCCCAAGCTGGAAGTGTTCCGGCCGGACCTGGGCACGCCGCCGCTATGGCCGGAGGTACCGAGCATCATGGCCGTCGCCAGCGACCAGCCGCAGGCGGTGGCCGCGCTCACCGCCCTGCCCGTGCTGGACCTGGCGGACCTCGACGCGATCTGCCAGGTGATCCGAGACAGTGCGCTCGAGCTCACGCCTGCACTGGCTGCTGCCCTGGCGCAGCCTCGCCAGACGCGATAGACATGCCCGCTGCGCGGCCCTTCCACACTGCGCTGGAAGGCCAGCGCGACGCGCGCGGCCGGCACCGGCTCGTAGCCGGGGAAGAAATCGCCATAAGCGGCCCATGACTCCTGCACCACGGTCGGGCTGACCACATTGATGCGCAGGCCACGCTCAAGCTCCGGCGCCGCGCTGCGCACGAACCCTTCCAGCGCCGCATTGACGCTGCCGGCATTGGCGCCCATGCGGATCGGCTCGCTGCCGACAATGCCGCTGGTGAGCGTGATCGAGCCGCCATCGCTCAGGAAGTGCTGGCCAACCAGCGCCAGCCGCACCTGCCCCAGCAGCTTGTCCTGCAGCCCGATCTCGAAATCCTCGGCCCGCATCTGCGCAAGCGGCCCGAAGAACAGGCTCCCGGTGGTGGCGACGATCGCGTCCACCCGGCCAATGCCTTCGAACAAGGCTTGCACCGACTCCGGCCGGGTCAGGTCGACCCGGTGCTCGCCGCGCGACTTTCCCACCCGTACCACTTCATGGCGAGCCGACAGGTTCTCTGCCACCGCCTGGCCGAGCGTTCCGCTGGCTCCGATCACAACAATTTTCATCGCATTCCCCATGGTTCCGATTGTTTGGGATGACGGAATTCCTTCCCGTGTCATCAGGAATGCATTGTGAAAGTGGATTCATGGCGGCTAAATGGGCTAGGATTTCGCGCATCCCTAACAATTAATTAGTAATCGATGGACAAGCTGCGCAGCATGGAAGTGTTTGCCGCCGCTGCCGAAGCCGGCAGCTTCAGCGCCTGCGCCGATGCGCTCGGCCTGTCGGCGGTGATGGTGGGCAAGCATGTCGGCCAATTGGAGCGGCATCTGGGCGTGCGCCTGCTGCAACGCAGCACGCGCCGCCAGAGCCTGACCGAAGCCGGCCGCCTGTTCCTGGAGGAATGCCGGCAGATCCTGGAACGCGTGCGCAACGCGGAGACCGTGGCGGAACGCCTGCACAGCCAGCCGCGCGGCCGCCTGCGCGTGACCGCGCCGGTGACGCTGGGCGAGACGGCGGTGGCCGAGGCGGTATCGGCCTACCTGCTGCGATATCCGGAAGTGACGGTGGAACTGGTGCTTGACGACGCCTTTACCGACCTGATTGCCGATGGCTTCGACGCCGCCGTGCGCATCGGCGCGCTAGCCAGCTCCGACCATCTGGTGGCGCGGCCGTTGCGGCCGTATCGCATGGCGATCTGCGCGGCGCCGGCCTACCTGGCGCAAGCGGGCCATCCGCGCACGCTGGCGGACCTGGCCGGGCACCGTTGCCTGAATCATCTGTTGTGGCCGCAAGGCATGGGGTGGCCGGCACCCGGAGACGGTGCGGCGGCGGTACCATCCGCGCCGCTGACGGCCAACAACGGCCAGGCGCTGCGGCGCGCGGCGTTGGCTGGCTGTGGGGTGGTGATGCAGCCGGAAGTGCTGCTGGCGGCAGACATCGCCGCCGGACTGCTCGTGCCGCTGCTGGAGGACACCATGCCGGCGCCAAGGCCGGTGCACCTGCTTTATCCGCGCGACCCGCGGCCGCTGCCCAAGCAGGCCTGTTTTGTTGACATCATGCTGGAGAAAATGGGGGCTTGAGGACAGCCCTCAGGAAGACGTGCCCACCTTGACCTTGTGGGCAACCGGCCGTTCCGGCACGGCAATGCGGGCAAGCTCCGCCATCAAGGGGACGTGGTCCGAGCGCTGGGCCCAGTCGCGGCCGGTTAGCGCGCTGGCGTGCTCGATCTCGAAGCCGCGCACATAGATGCGGTCGAGTTGCCACCAGGGCATGTGGCTGGGAAAGGTATGCAGCCGCGCGCCGCCGGCGGAGGACACCTCAGTTGCCCCGAGCGTGGTGCAGATCAGGTTGTCGAGCCGGTGGTTCCAGTCATTGAAATCCCCGGCGATCACCAGCGGCGCCTCGGCTGGCACCACATCTTGCACCCGCTTGACCAGCGCCTCCGCCTGCCGCGCGCGGCTGCGCGCGAACAAGCCGAAATGCACGCAGATCAGGTGGGCCTCGACCCCGTGCATGTCCGCCACCGCGTGCAGCAGGCCGCGCTGCTCGAAGCGGTGATCGGAGATGTCGAGGTTTTCCGACATCAGGATGGGATGGCGCGACAGGATGGCATTGCCGTGGTGCCCGTGGTCGTACACCGCATTGCGCCCGTAGACCGAATGCGGATACGCGTCGGTCGCCAGGTAGTTGAGCTGGGTGTAATCGGGATCGAACAAAGCCGCCGCCGCCAGGCGGTCATTGCGGTCCTGCACTTCCTGCAGGAAGACGATGTCGGCGTTGACCACGTGCAGGCCGTCGCGCACGTTGTGGATCCGGGACTTGCCCTTGATGCCGGTCACGCCTTTGTGAATGTTGTAGGTGACGACGCGCAGCCTCATAGGTCCGCTCCACAGGTCGCGCGCTGCCCCTGCACCCGCCAGCCCAGCTGCAGCACCGCCTCGGCGTTGCTGCTCGAGAAGCAGAGCACGGCGGCTTCCCGCCACGGCAGCCACTGATACTGCAGGTGTTCGCGTGGCGCTAGCGTCACCGGCTGCGGCTGCGCCACGCACAGGCCAAACCAGTGCTCGGTATTGCGCGTCACGCCGGGTGCGTAGCGGTGGCGCCACTGCGGGTAGATTTCGTAATCGATGGTGTGCTGCCAGTCTTGCAGTTGGTGCTCGGCGGCGATCAGGCCGGTTTCCTCGGCCACCTCGCGCGCGGCCGTCAGCGCGAGCGGCTCGTCCGGCGCGTCCAGGCTGCCGGTGACGGACTGCCAGTAGCCCGGCCGGTCGGCGCGCTCGATCAACAGCACTTGCAGGTCCGGCGTGTGAATCACAACCAGGACGGATTCAGGAATTTTGTAGGACATGGGGATAGGACAAACGGCGTCCCCAAGCTTACCGCAGATGCGCCCGGGCGCCATGGGAAACATGGCCGCCGGGACAGCCTCGCGGGCCCGGCCCAGTCATGCGGCGTAGGCGTTAGGCTGAACTGGCGTCTCGCGCAACCAGGTTTCGAATACGCCCGGCGAGTCGCCGTGGCCCCACGCGGCGCGCAGTTGCTGCATCAACGGGGTGAGCGCCTGCGTGTACTCGCGCGAAGCCGCGTGCGCATGCGCCGCCAGGCGGTCGGCGCATTGCTGGAGTTGCGCCTGCAACTGCGCGCGCTCCTGCGCGATCTCCTTCTCGCGCACACCCAGCGCGTTGTATTTCTGGATCAGGAAGCGCTGGTAGTCCCCGCCTTCCATGCCCTGGGCCGCCTGGGCGTTGACCTGCTCGAAGCGCATCACGATGCTGCCGGTTTCCTGCTCGATATGCGTGGCCTCCGCAGCCAGCGCCTGCAAGCCGTCCTGCAGCCGCAAGGCCTCGCGGCGCTCGTCGCGCAGTTGCGCGGCGTACGCATCGAAGCCGCGCTGGGCCGTCAGGTAAGCCTGCACCACCGGCTGCGGCGCCACCACCAGCAAAGGATCCGCGCCGCCGGCGCGGCTGCCCTGCAACAGGGCCTCGTCGGCCAGCCTCAGGTTGCCAAGGTCCTCCAGCCAGCGTCCGCGCGCCATGACGGTGCCCACCGTATCCAGCGCCACCCGGCGCAGGGCCTCGGCGCGTTGCATCTCCACCGGCTCCAGCATCGGCGCGCCACCGCCGCCGGTCTGCGCGGCATGGGCGATATCCGGCACGCAAGCCGCCACCGTGGTCGCCACGGACTCCGACATGGCCACCGCCGAGCGGCGCACCGCGCGGCGTAGCTCGAAACGCGCCAGCAGCATCATCACCAGCCCGGCCACCAGCCAGGTGACGATGGTTTCGGCATGAGCCAGTAAAAACTGGCGAATCAGTTCAACATCCAGGGACACGGCAGATTCCTCCCGCGCGGCCGGCGTGCCTTCGAAATGGGCTTGCGGCTTGGCGCTATAAAGGGAGAAGACTGGCCGGGAGGGGGCTTCGTTCCGCGATGTAACAATTGGAAACCAGCCATTGGTGCCGGCTGTGGCACGTGGCGCGTCAGAGACCGCGCCGCCGAACTTGAGCGGATCTCCCGCGCTTCAGGCGTGCGCCGCCTTCATGTCGGCAATGAAGGCGTCCAGCAGATCGTTGCGGTGCGGCTTGCGGCGCACCACCATGTCGAACGGTACGTCATAGCGCATCGCGTCCGGCGCGAGCGGGGCCAGCTGTCCCTGCTGCACGTAGGGCGCCGCGAAATGCGCCGGCAAGTACCCAAGGTGGCGGCCGGACAGCACCAGCATCGCCACCGCTTCCATATTGTCCGCCACTGCCGTCACCAGCCGGTCTGCCGGCGAACCCGCCGCCTCCGGCAGCGGATAGCTGCGCCAGGCCCACGCATGGCCGAGCGCGACCGCCGGGTCGACTCGCCCGGCCTCGGCGAAGAGCGGATGGCTGCGTCCGGCATAGGCGAGCTGCGTCTCGTGAAAGATGGTCGTGTAGTCCAGCGCCGGCACACGGTGCCAGAAGTAGCCGATGCCCATGTGGATCTTGCCGTCCAGCAACAGCCCTTCCAGCTCTCCCGGCGAGCGCACCAACACGGAGAAATGCACGGATTCGTCCCGTTGGCGGAAGCGCTCGATTGCCTGGCTGATACGTGCATTGGCGCTCACCGGCGTATGCCCGATCAAGCCCAGGCTGAGCGTGCCCACCAATGTGCGGCCCACCTTGCGCGCTTCCGCGCCAAAGACATCCAGCGCCGTCAGCAGCTTGCGCCCGGACTCGACAAATTGCTGACCCCGCGGGGTCAGCCGGAAACCGCTGCGCCCCCGCTCGCACAGCCGGTAGCCCAACCGCGTTTCCAGCGTCGAAAGCTGCGTGCTGATGGTGGACTGGCTGACGTTGAGCGTCGCCTGCGCGGGCGTGATGCCATTGGCATCCACCACCGCCAGGAAAACGCGAATCAGGCGCAGGTCAAGATCGGAAGGTTGTCCCAGCATGGTCGATACATCGAGCCGAATCAATGTTTGGTTCAGAGATTTCGCATTCTACGCGTTGGAGCAATCGGAAAGAATGCAGGTGTCTCCACCAGAACGTGCCGCTGAGCGCGGCATGATGAATCGATCGCCATGCATGCAAACACGCTACGCCACCCGGCCGGTGAGGCCGAACCCTTCCAGCCGATGTCCGGCAACGCCATGCCGCGCTTCGGCGGCATCGCCACCATGATGCGGCTGCCCGCCGCCGCGAGCACCGCCGGGCTGGATGCCTGCTTCGTCGGCGTGCCATTCGACCTGGGCACGTCCAACCGTAACGGCGCGCGCCTGGGACCCCGCCAGATCCGGGCCGAATCCGTGCTGCTGCGCCCCTACAACATGGCCACGCGCGCCGCCCCCTTCGATTCGCTGCGCGTGGCCGACATCGGCGACGTGGCGACCAATCCGTACAACCTGCATGACTCCATCGCGCGCATCGAGGCGGCTTACCGCGACATCATCGCCACGGGTTGCCGCCCGGTCGGGCTGGGCGGCGACCACACTGTCACGCTGCCGATCCTGCGCGCCATGCACGCCAGGTATGGCCGCCTCGGGCTGATCCACGTCGACGCGCATGCCGACGTGAACGACACCATGTTCGGCGAGAAGATCGCGCACGGCACGCCGTTCCGTCGTGCCGTGGAGGAGGGGCTGCTCGATTGCGGCCGTGTGGTGCAGATCGGCCTGCGCGGCACCGGCTATGCCGCCGAGGATTTCGACTGGTGCCGCCAGCAGGGCTTTCGCGTGATCACGGCCGAAGCATGCTGGTACCGGTCGCTGGCACCGCTGATGGAGGAAGTCAGCGCGCGCCTGCAGGGCGGCCCGGTCTACATCAGTTTCGACATCGACGGCATCGACCCAGCCTACGCGCCTGGCACCGGCACGCCGGAGATCGGCGGGCTGACGGTGCCACAGGCGCTGGAGATCGTACGTGGCGCGCGCGGGCTGGACATCGTCGGCGCTGACCTGGTCGAGGTATCGCCGCCGTACGACCCGTTCGGCACCACGGCGCTGCTCGGGGCCAATCTGGCGTTCGAACTACTGTGCGTGCTGCCCGGCGTCGAGTACCGCGGCGCCTGAATCCCTCCCCCGACAATAATCAGGAGACCCACCATGCAGACTACCCAGCCTGCTCCCCAGCCGCGCCGCGCGGCCCTGGCATCGTTTGTCGGCACCACCATCGAGTGGTATGACTTCTACAGCTACGCCACCGCCGCGGCGCTGGTGTTCGGGCCGCTGTTCTTCCCCGGAGAGAGTCGCCTGCTGAGCCTGCTGGCCTCGTTCGGCTCGTTCGCCATCGGCTTTCTGGCGCGGCCCATTGGCGGCGTGCTGTTCGGCCGCATCGGCGATCGCCTCGGGCGCAAGCGCGCGCTCATGGGCACGCTGTCCTTGATGGCCATCGCCACGGTGCTGATCGGCTGCCTGCCGACGTATGCGCAGGCCGGATGGATCGCGCCCGTGGCGCTGGTGGCGCTGCGCGTGCTGCAGGGCATTGCGGTCGGCGGCGAGTGGGGCGGCGCGGTGTTGCTGGCGGGCGAGCACGCGCCGGCCGGCCGGCGCACCTTCTTCGCCTCGTTCGCGCAGTTGGGCAGCGCGGGCGGGCTGATCCTGTCGATGCTGGCCTTCAGCGCCGTGGGCCGGCTCGATCAAGACGCCCTCATGCAATGGGGCTGGCGCCTGCCCTTCCTGGCCAGCGCGGTGCTGCTGGCGGTCGGCTTCGTGATCCGGCGGTCGGTCAATGAATCGCCCGAGTTCGAGACCATGCGGGCCACCGGCGACGTGGCCCGCCAGCCACTGGCCGAAGCACTACGCGCGTGGCCGCTGATCGTGCTGGCGATCGGCGCCAACGTGTACGGCATCGCCGGCGTGTACTTCAGCAACATCTTCATGATCTCGTATGCGACGCAGTACCTGGCGCTGGACCGGGCAATGATTCTCGACTGCATGTTCTGGGTGGCGGTGCTGCAGTTCTTCGTGCAGCTGGGCGCGGCGCATCTGGCTGACCGCTTCGGCACCCGGCGCGTGCTCGCCATCGTCGCCGCTTGCGCCATCGTGGTGCCGTTCGTCATGCTGCCCCTGGTGCGCATGGGGCAACCGCACACGGTATTCCTGGGCATCGCCATCGCCACGCTATGCGAATCGGGCTATTACGCCGTCATTGCCGGCTTTGTCACCGGCATGTTCGCCGCGCGCATCCGCTACACCGCCATCTCGCTGTCATACCAGGTGTGCGGCGCCTTCGCCGGCGGCCTGACGCCGCTGCTGGCAACGCTGCTGGCGGACAGGTTCTTCCCGCAGTGGTGGCCGATGGCGGTGTTCTATGCGGGATCTGCGGCGCTGTCGCTGGTGTGCGTGGTGTGGGTGGGGCGGGCGCGAGAGGCAGGCCTACCCGCAAGCGCGGCGAGCGTTTAGGGCGATAGGGATAAAACAAAAAGGCCGCGCTTGCGCGCGGCCCTTCTCAAGCAGGCGAAAGCCCGGCTCAGGCGGTCTTCGGCTCTGCAGCGCGCAGGCGGATATGCAGCTCGCGCAGTTGCTTCTCGTCGACCGAGCTCGGCGCTTGCGTGAGCAAGTCTTGCGCGCGCTGGGTCTTGGGGAAGGCGATCACGTCGCGGATCGAATCGGCGCCGGCCATCATGGTGACGATGCGGTCCAGGCCGAAGGCCAGGCCGCCGTGCGGGGGCGCGCCGTATTGCAGCGCGTCCAGCAGGTAGCCGAACTTGGCACGTGCTTCTTCCTCGCCGATCTTCAGGGCGCGGAACACCTTGCTCTGCACGTCCTCGCGGAAGATCCGCACCGAGCCACCGCCCATTTCCCAGCCGTTCAGGACCATGTCATAGGCCTTGGCGATGCACTTGCCCGGATCGGTTTCCAGGTATTGCAGGTGCTCATCCTTGGGGCTGGTGAACGGGTGGTGCATGGCGACCCAGCGGGCATCTTCCTCGTCGTACTCGAACATCGGGAAGTCGATCACCCACAGCGGCTTCCACACGTCCTCGAACAGGCCGTGGGTCTTGCCGAACTCGGAGTGGCCGATCTTCAGGCGCAGGCCGCCGATGGCGTCGTTGACGACCTTGGCCTTGTCCGCTCCGAAGAAGATGATGTCGCCGTCCTTGGCGCCGGTGCGCTTCAGGATCTCGGCGATGGCGGCGTCGTGCAGGTTCTTGACGATCGGCGATTGCAGGCCGTCGCGGCCCTTGGCCACTTCGTTGACCTTGATCCAGGCCAGGCCCTTGGCGCCGTAGATGGCGACGAACTGGGTGTAGGCATCGATCTCGCTACGCGAGATGGCGGCGCCGCCCGGCACGCACAGGCCGACCACGCGGCCGTTCTCGCTGTTGGCGGGGCCGGCGAACACCTTGAAGTCGACGTCCTTCATGGCGTCGGTCAGTTCGGTGAATTCGAGCTTGACGCGCAGGTCAGGCTTGTCCGAACCGAAGCGGGCCATGGCTTCGCGGAACTCCATCACCGGGAAGCTGGCGTCCAGGTCGACGTCGATGGCGTTCTTGAACACCGTGCGCATCATGTCCTCGAACAGGTCGCGGATCTCCTGCTCGTTCAGGAACGAGGTCTCGCAGTCGATCTGCGTGAACTCGGGCTGGCGGTCAGCGCGCAGGTCCTCGTCGCGGAAGCACTTGGTGATCTGGTAGTAGCGGTCGAAGCCCGACACCATCAGCATCTGCTTGAAGATCTGCGGCGATTGCGGCAGCGCGAAGAAGTGGCCCGGGTTGGTCCGCGAAGGCACCAGGTAGTCGCGCGCGCCTTCGGGCGTGCTCTTGCCCAGCATCGGGGTCTCGATGTCGATGAAGCCTTGCGCGTCCAGGTACTTGCGCACTTCCATGGCCACCTTGTAGCGCAGGCGCAGGTTGTACTGCATCTGCGGGCGGCGCAGGTCCAGCACGCGGTGCGTCAGGCGGGTGGTCTCGGACAGGTTGTCGTCGTCGAGCTGGAACGGGGGCGTCACCGACGGGTTGAGCACGGTCAGCTCATGGCACAGGACCTCGATCTTGCCCGAGGTCAGGTTGGCGTTCTCGGTGCCGGCCGGACGCGGGCGGACCTTGCCCGTGACGCGGAT
Source organism: Cupriavidus sp. 8B (assembly GCF_054589115.1). Lineage (NCBI taxonomy): Bacteria > Pseudomonadati > Pseudomonadota > Betaproteobacteria > Burkholderiales > Burkholderiaceae > Cupriavidus > Cupriavidus sp. 8B. The sequence goes on from NZ_BAAILO010000606.1 coordinate 25,671, forward strand.
GCAGAACTCGTTGCGGATCTCTTCGGCAGCCTTGAACATTTCCGGGCGATCGGGATCGCACACCACCTGCACCAGGCCTTCGCGGTCGCGCAGGTCGATGAAGATCACGCCACCGTGATCGCGGCGACGCTGCACCCAGCCGGTGAGGGCCACTTCCTGGCCCGACAGTTCTTCGGTCACGAGACCGCAATAGTGAGTACGCATGGAGGACATAAGAGAATTCCCGGAATAACGCGGCCGCCGATGCGGCCGGCGATCAATTTGAATGCGATGAGCCGGCGGACTCGGCGAGGGTTTCTGCCTGCGCTTCGCCGGCGCGCACCGAGCCGCTCTTGCGTGGCAGCTCGGTCGGCGCCACCACGCCCATCGAGACGATGTACTTCAGCGCGGCGTCGACGGTCATGTCGAGTTCGATGGTATCGGCCTTGGGCATCATCAGGAAGAAGCCCGAGGTCGGATTAGGCGTGGTCGGCACGTAGACGCTGACATACTCGCCCTGCAAATGATTCTGCACGTCGCCGCCGGGACGGCCGGTCAGGAAGGCGATGGTCCACGAGCCCTCACGCGGGTACTGCACCAGCAGCGCCTTGCGAAAGGCATTGCCCGACGAGGAGAGCAGCGTGTCCGAGACCTGCTTGACGCTGGTGTAGATCGGCCCGACCACCGGGATATGGCGCAGCAGCGCTTCCCACCAGCGCACCAGGCGCTGGCCGATGAAGTTGTGGGTCAGCAGGCCGACCAGCAGGATGAACACCACTGTCAGGATGGCGCCCAGGCCCGGGATGCGCACCTTGAACAGCTCGACGGGCTGCCAGGCCGCAGGCAGCAGGGCCAGGCTCTGGTCCATGGTGCTGATGACCAGGTTCAACACCCACAGCGTGATGCCCAGCGGCACCAGCACCAATAGCCCGGTGAGGAACCAGGTCTTGAGGGCGGAAGTCTTCTTCGCCGGCACGATGCGTTCTGCCTTCAATGGCTGGCGACGGCGCTGCCGGAACCGCCGGCAGTGCTCGTCGACGCCGTGCTGGCGGTGCTGGAGGAGTCAGTGGCCGCGCCGGACGAGGCCGGTGCGGCGGCTTCGCTCTTGCCTTCGGCAGCGCTGCCGGCTGCCGCCGTGGCAGGCGCCGCGGCCGTGCCGCCGCTGCCGCCGCGGAAATCGGTGACGTACCAGCCCGACCCCTTGAGCTGGAAGCCCGCAGCGGTCAGTTGCTTCTTGAACGTGCCCTTGGCGCCGCAGGATGTGCAGTCGGTGAGCGGGGCATCGCTCATTTTCTGCAGTACATCGCGCCCGTGGCCGCAGGCTTCGCAACGATAGGCATAGATCGGCATAGTGGCTCTCCGCGAGGATTCTGGAACGGAAATTGGGTGGAACCGCGTGGTCGCGCCGACCGGGAAGTTGCCACCCCCGTGCGCCACCTTGCGGTGCAAAGCCTTGAATTATAAACCGTTCTGAGAACGCCGGGCCGGCGGAAAAAGGACTGGAAATGCCTTCGAAGCCACGCGCGAAGCGTCAGGTGCCCGCAACGCTCAGGCCGGATGCGCTTCCTCGACCCGCGGATGGTCGCCGATCCACTGCGGCAGCAGTGAGCCGAACACCATGCCGCCAATGGAGAACAGCAGGCCGACCATCTGCGGCGGCACCGCCGCGTCGGCGAAAGCGATTTCGCAGCACAGCCAGGAAACCAGCCCGAGGATGATCGCGGCAAGGCCGCCCTGGCGCGTGGCCGGCTTCCAGAACATGCCAAAGGCCAGCGGGACGAACGACGACACCAAGGTGACCTTATACGCATTCTCCACCATATGGAAAATGGAAAGATGCGAGTTCAGCGCGAACAGCGTCACCAGCACGGCGAACACCAGCACCACGGCCTGCATCACGCGCAGGAAGCGGCGGTCGTCGAGATGGCGGAAATACGGCCGCAGGATATTCTCGGCAAAGGTGACCGACGGCGCCAGCAGCGTCGCCGAGGCGCAGCTCTTGATGGCGGACAACAGCGCGCCGAAGAACATCACCTGGGCGAACATGGGCGCGTGCGTCAGGATCAGCTTGGGCAGGATCAGCTGCGAATCGGTGTTGATGTACTTCTGCACCATCTCCGGATCGATCATGGTGGCCGAGTAGGCCAGGAACATCGGGATGAAGGCGAAGCAGAAGTAGAGCACGCCGCCGAGCACCGAAGCGCGCCCGGCGATCTTCTCGGTGCGCGACGAGGTCACGCGCTGGAACACGTCCTGCTGAGGGATCGATCCGAGCATCATGGTAAACAGCGCGGCCGCGAAGCCGATGATCTGTATCAGGTCCAGCGACGGCAGGAATTCGAACTTGCCGGCCGCCGCCGCATGCGACACCACCGCCGCCACGCCGCCGGCCTGGCCGCTGACTTCATAGCCGATATACAGCATCCCGATCACGATGATGATCATCTGGATGAAGTCGGTCACCGCCACGGCCCACATGCCGCCGAACAGGGTGTACACGAGCACGCTGGCGGCCCCGATCATCATGCCGGCTTCCTGCGACAGCGCGCCGTCCGAGACAGTGAAGAACACCAGCCCGAGCGCCTTGATCTGCGCGGCCACCCAGCCCAGGTAGGACATCACGATGCACAGCGTGGTCAGCACCTCGGCCAGCCGCCCGTAGCGGTTGTGATAGTAATCGCCGATGGTGAGCAGGTTCATCCGGTACAGCGGGCGCGCAAAGAACAGGCCGACCAGGATCAGGCAAAGCGAGGAACCGAAGGGATCGGACACCACCCCGGACAAGCCTTCCTTGAGGAAGACCGCGGGGATGCCCAGCACCGTCTCCGAGCCGAACCATGTAGCGAACACGGTGGCGGTGACGATATAGAACGGCAGGCTGCGGCCAGCTACCGCGAAGTCGGTGGCGTTGCGCACGCGCAATGCGGCCCACAGGCCAATGCCGACGGAGATTACCCAGTAGATGATGACGAACCAGATCAGCATGCTGCTGCCCTATCCCAAAGTGCCCTTGCGGCGAGAAACCGGTTGCCGGTGAGGCGGGATTTGCGGCCAGCCTTGCCCGGAGTCCAATTCATCGGTCGGGGCCGCATGGGTGGCCGATCTAGCCTGCGGTCGTAGCCGAATCAAAACGCGGATTATAGCGACGCCTGCCGCCCGGCGAGGAAAAAAATCCCTGCCACCCGGAAATTGCGCGGGACGGTGCAGCCCTGGCGCCACAGGTGACGTGCCCGGCGCCGAGGATGCCCGCCGCGGCCGCGGCGCCCCACCGTGGTGCGGGAGACTGCGGCTTACTCGCGGTTACACAGCTTACAAACCCCGCGTCAGCGGGCCGTGTGCGCCGGGCATTAAGGGAGCAAGGCAGCAACATCGGGCGCCCGCCCACGAGCCAGGCTGCCGCCCACGACCCAACGAGGAAAAGGAAAACACCATGTCCAGCCGCCAAACCAAGATGCTCAAGACCCTGATGATTGCCGCAGGCCTGCTCGGTGCCGGCCTGGCCAGCGCCCAGACCGCGGCGGTCTCGCAGGACGTGCAGCGCAACGTCAACCAGGAACAGCGCATCGAGCGCGGCCTGAAATCCGGCAGCCTGAGCACGCGCGAAGCGGCCAGCCTGGAAAGGCAGACCGCACGGGTGGATCACATGGAAGCGCGCGCCCTGGCCAACGGCTCGGTCTCGCCGCGCGAGCAGGCGTCGATCCAGCGTGCCGAGAACAACGTGAGCCGCGATATCGCGCACGACACGCACAACGGCATCACCGGCAACCCCGCCAGCGCCTCGTCGCAGCGCATGCAGGCTGACGTGCAACGCAATATCAACCAGGAGCAGCGCATCAAGAACGGCGTGGCCAACGGCTCGCTCACCAACCGCGAGGCCGGCAGCCTCGAACGCGGCCAGGCTCACGTGGATCGGCGCGAAGCGCGTGCCGGCGCCAACGGCCGTGTCGGCGCGGGCGAGCAGCGCGGCATCCAGCGCGCCGAAAACCGCGACAGCCGGGCGATCTACCATGACAAGCACAACGCCCGCGTGCGCGGCTGAGGAAAGCCCGGCGCCTGGCGATGAAGATCAGGATTGAAGCTCAGGATTGAAGCTTCGGCCTGAAACCCAGGGCTGAAACCCAAGGCCGGAACTTAAGGCCTGCGGCGCCAGACCTGCCACTGCTCGCGGCCGGCAAACACTGGCAGCGAGCCAGTGGCGGCCCGCGCCTCCACCAGCTCGAAGGCCGGCGCAAGCAACGCGCGCAGTTCTGCCTCGGGGATGGCGAAAGGCGGCCCGCCGCGCATCTCGTCAAGGAAGAAGTAGCCGGCCAGCAAGCCGCCCGGCGGCAGCAGTTGCGCCACGCGAGCGGCATAGTCGGCCCGCATGGCTGGCGGCAAGGCACACAGGAAAGCCCGCTCGTAGATCCACTGGCAGGCAGGTTCGGGCACAAAGGCAAAGAAATCCGCCTGATGCACGACGGCTCCGGCCGGCCCTAGCGCGCGGCGCGCGCTGGCCACGGCCTCGGGCGAGAAATCGATGGCGGTCACCGGCCAGCCGCGCGCATGGAGCCAACCCGCTTCCCAGCCGTTGCCGCAGCCAGGGACCAGCGTGGGGCATGGCGCCATCGCGCTGGCGAAGGCTTCGAAATCGGCCGGCACGCCGCCCAGGTCCCAGGGCATGAAGCCCTTCTCGAAGCGCTCATCCCAGAAAGCCGGATCGGCCGCGTTGCGCGTGGCAAAAGCTGGCGGGACCCCGGTCTTGTTCGCGGCGTTATCGGATTTGGTCAAGCTAACCTCCACTGCATTGAATCACACTTGCCCACGCCACCCAGGCGATTCGGCGCGTTACCGTTACCAGTAACCAACCCAGGCCAGCAGTTCGGTCAACACCACGCCGGCGATGAATCCGCCCACCAGCAGCAAGGCCGTGCCAACCAGGCGATTGGTGCGGCGCTGCTCGGCAACCAGGGCGGCCAGCAGCTTCTCTTGCTGGCCATTGTCGACCAGCGCGCGGCGCTCGAGGAACTGGTGCGCCAGGCGCGGGAAGTCGGGCAGCATCTTGGCCCATTGCGGGGCCTCCACCTGGATGCGCTCCCAGGCGCCCTTCCAGCCCACCTGTTCGTGCATCCACTTCTCGAGGAAGGGCTTGGCGGTCTTCCACAAGTCCAGGTCCGGATCGAGCTGGCGCCCCAGCCCTTCGATATTGAGCAAGGTCTTCTGCAACAGGACCAGCTGCGGCTGGATCTCGACATTGAAACGGCGCGAGGTCTGGAACAAGCGCATCAGCACCATGCCCAGCGAGATCTCCTTGAGCGGCTTGTCGAAATAGGGCTCGCAGCACGCCCGTACCGCGCTCTCCAGTTCCTCCACCCGCGTATTGGGCGGCACCCAGCCCGACTCCACGTGCAGCAAGGCCACACGATGGTAGTCGCGGCGGAAAAAGGCGATGAAGTTCTGCGCCAGGTAGTTCTTGTCGAACTCGGACAGCGCGCCGACGATGCCGAAGTCCAGCGCGATATAGCGCCCAAAAGTCTGCGGCGCCACCGACACCAGGATGTTGCCCGGGTGCATGTCGGCGTGGAAGAACCCATCGCGGAACACCTGCGTGAAAAAGATCTCCACGCCCTCCTCGGCCAGCAGGTGCATGTCGACGCCGGCTGCCCTGAGCGACTCGGTGCGCGAGATGGGGATCCCGTGCATGCGCTCCATCACGAAGACCTCGCTGCTGCACCAGTCCCAGAACACCTCGGGCACCAGCAGTAGCTTGGTATCGGCAAAGTTGCGGCGCAGCTGGCTGGCGTTGGCGGCCTCGATCATCAGGTCGAGCTCGTCGTGCAGGTATTTGTCGAACTCGGCGACCACCTCGCGCGGCTTCAGGCGCTTGCCGTCGGCCCAGAAGCGCTCAAGCCAGGCGGCCAGGTCGCGCATCAGCGCCAGGTCGCTGTCGATGACCGGCAGCATGCCCGGGCGCAGGACCTTCACCGCGACTTCGCGGCCGTGGTTGGGGCCGCCCTTCAGGATGGCGAAGTGCACCTGGGCAATGGACGCGCTGGCCACCGGCTTGTGATCGAAGCTCTCGAACAGCGTCGTCAGTTTCCGGCCCAGCGAGCGCTCGATGATCTTGACCGCTGCGACCGAATCGAACGGCGGCACCTGGTCCTGCAACTTGGCAAGCTCGTCGGCGATGTCCTCGGGCATCAGGTCGCGCCGGGTGGAGAGCACCTGGCCAAACTTGACGAAGATCGGCCCCAGGCGCGTCAGCGCCAGCCGCAGGCGTTCGCCGCGGGGCATGTCGAGCTTGCGGCCAATGGTAATGACACGCGCCAGGAAACGGATACGGCGGCTCTTGAAACCGGACAGCACGAGTTCGTCGAGGCCGTAGTAGAGGATGACGAAAACGATCTTGCAAAGGCGCAGGAAGCGGGTCATGCAGGTTCTTCAGTGTTGGGACCGTGCTGATTGGCCGGTCTGGCAATGGATAAAGCCGTAGAGGAGCAAGGGTCTGGCGGTGGCAGGCAGCGGGCGCTCAGCGATGGGCGGACGGCAGCGTGCCGGCGCCACGCTCGGAGCGGGTGCGCTGCTCCAGCTTCTCCAGTCGCTTCTCCAGCCGGGCGAGGTCGTCGCGCAGCGCGCTCACGCCGGCGCCGAACTCGTCGAGTGCGGCATGGCGCACCAGGGTCGGCTGCTCGTCGAGCAGGTACTCGGTCACGTTATCGACCAGCGCGCGGCCCACCCGCGTGGCCTGCGCATGCACCTGCTGCACGCCGTCCACCACCCGTTGCGCCACGCTGTCGCTGAGCGTGCCGCCCAGGATGCCGCGCAATGCGCGCGACAGGTCCTCGGCCGCATCCCAGCGCAAGCTGCGGGCCAGCGTGGAGACCGTATTGGCCAGTTCGGCATCGCCCTCGATGCGCACATGCTTCATCGCCGCCGCCTGCCCCCCGCCCGCCACGTCCGACGCTACCAGCGGCCACTGCTGCAGCGGCACCGTCAGCGTGACCGCCGGGGTTTCATCCACCGGGGCCAGTTCCGTCAGGCCCTGCCCTGTCACCTTCAATGCGAGCGTGAACGCAGCCGCGTCAAAGCGGATGATGCGGCCTGCGAAGGGCTGGAGCATGGAGGTTGCCCAGGGTTCTTGCTCCAGCAGGTGGTTCAGGGCGGTGATGGGGGGCGTGGCCAGGGGGGTGGGGAGGGTGGTCATGATGGGATGTGGCTGGGCGCGGGCCTTTCGGGGAGTGATGGGTTCGTCGGTTTTAGGGTCAACTTCAACTTCAACTGCTCAGCTTCACGTCAAAAGCAACTGCAACTGCAGTTTCACCCCCCTGCGGGGCGGCAACCTACTTTCTCGTCTTGCCAAGAAAGTGGGCAAAGAAGGCGCGCCGGATGGGGCGACTTCCCCTCGGGATTCATCCCCGCATACAAAAAAAGCCCACGTTTTCACGTGGGCCTCCATTCTATGCCACCTGCCGGCCTTGAACCTGCCGGCGAGGCACTTCCTGCACTCAGGAACTCTGTTGGATCCCTGCCAGCAGCCAGCCGCCGGGGCCGGTTACGGGCTTGGCCAGGTTCCAGACTTCGGCGAAGGGCTGGGCGGGATCGCCGGCCTTTTCGCGGATCATGCCGGAGAAGCGCACGCTGGCCAGATGCTGGGCCGGGCTGTCTTCGATGCCGAGCAGTTCGGCTTCCAGCGTGACCACGTCGGTCTTGTTGACCTCGGTGCCGCGCTCGGACAGGTCCATCTTGATCTCGGCGAACATTTCCGGGGTGGTGAACTCGCGGATGTCATCGAGGTTGCCGGCGTCCCAGGCCGCCTGCAGGCGTACGTAATAAACCTTGGCGTTGCGCAGGAAGGCTTCGGTGTCGAAGTCAGCCGGCACGCCCCAGGGCTGGGCCGCGCCCGCTGCTGCGCCGGCAGCCGCGCCAGCCATCACCGGTGCGGCGGACTGCATCGAGGAGGCGGAGCCGGGCGCGGGCATGACCGGGTTGGCTGCGCCAGCCGGCACTTGCTGGCGCAGTACCGGTTCGTTGCTGCCACCAAAGCCGTTACCCGAGCCGCTGCCGGCGCCTGCACCGGCATAGGCCGGTTGCTGGGGAGCCTTCGAGCCGCCGCGGAACTTGCGGATCAGCCAGATTGCGGCGAATGCCACCAGGGCAATCAGGATCAGGTTGGACAGGAAGCCCATGGCGGCGCCACCCAGACCAAAGTGCGACAGCAGCCAGCCAATGCCCAGGCCGGCGGCGATGCCGCCGAGCATGCCGCCCCAGTTACGCTTGGGTGCGGCAGCAGCGGCTGCACCCGCGCCGGCGCCTGCGGCGGCCGGTGCGGCTTGCTGGGCCGGTGCCTGCTGCGCGGGCGTCTGGTTGGGCAATTGCTGTGCCGGCGCCTGCTGGCGTTGTGTCACGCCGGACGATTGCTTGCCAATGCTGCGCGACCCGCCGAGGCGTTTGGCATTGGCGTCGAGCGCCATGCCGAGGGCAAGCGTGCCAATGAGCACACCCGCCATGAATTTTGCGCGAAATAGCGACATATCAGTGCTTCCCCTGTTAAGTTCGCTCATTTTTCTTTGAGCCTATATCAGTCTAGTACTTTCGCCCGACGTGGAGTGCCACCACTCCTGCTGTCAGGTTGAAGTATTCGACATTCTCCAGGCCCGCATGTTCCATAAGACGTACAAGTGAAGCCTGGTCTGGATGCATTCTGATCGATTCAGCCAGATAGCGATAGCTATCGGAATCCTGTACCACCCGCTGTCCCAGCCACGGCAGGAACTTCAGCGAATACATGTCGTAGGCCTTTTCCAGCGGCTTCCACACCTTGGAGAACTCCAGCACCATGACTTTGCCGCCCGGCTTGATCACCCGGCGCATCTCGGACAGGGCCACCTCCTTGTGCGTCATGTTGCGCAGCCCGAAGGACACGGTGACCAGGTCGAAGTAGTTGTCCGGGAATGGAATCCGCTCTGCGTCACAGAGACAAGTGGGGGTGACGATGCCTTTATTCAATAAGCGATCGCGCCCAACCCGGAGCATCGACTCATTGATGTCGGTCAGCCAGACCTCGCCGGTTGGCCCGGCCTGGCGCGCGAAGGCCTTGGCCAGGTCGCCGGTGCCGCCGGCGATGTCGAGCACCTTGAAGCCGGGCCGCACGCCGGCCTGGGCGATGGTGAACATCTTCCACAGCCGGTGCATGCCGCCGGACATCAGGTCGTTCATGACGTCGTACTTGTTGGCCACCGAATGGAAGACTTCGGCCACCTTGCCGGCCTTCTCTTCTTCCTTGACCTTCTCGAACCCGAAGTGGGTCTCGCTCATAACTCGCTCCAGAATTCAGTAATGGCCCGCGGGGGCACGCAATCTCAATGGTTGCCGCAGGCATGGCCGCCGGGGGCCACCATGGGGGTGTCGCGATCGACGCCGGCCGCTTCCAGCCGCTCCAGGTAGGACTGCCAGATGGCGTCCTGCTGGGCGCCCAGGCGGTACAGCAGTTCCCAGGAATAGATGCCGGTATCGTGACCGTCGGAAAAACGGATCAGGATGGCGTAGTTGCCGACCGGCTCCACCGCGGCGATGGTGACGTCGCGCTTGCCGGTCTGCAGCACTTCCTGGCCCGGGCCGTGGCCCTGCACTTCGGCCGAGGGTGAGTTCACCCTCAGGTATTCGAACGGCAGCCGGAAGCTGGATCCGTTGTCAAAACCCACCTCCAGCACGCGCGACTGGGTGTGCACGGTAAGGGCGGTGGGATGCGGAGTATCTTTTTCGAGGCCTGCCATGATGGGTGGCGTGCGGCTGAGGGCGAGCCGCAGGTTGCGGCCACACCGGCCTTTACGCTTCGTGTACGACCCGATAGCTTACCGCAGCCGCCTCGCCTTGCCCATCTTGCTCAGTCTCCCAGTGCGCGCCGTCGGCCGCGACATAGCGCAGGCGGCGGCCATGGAAGGCGGCTACCGTGCTGCGGTGGGCGATGCTGATGATGGCCGCGCCGGGCAGGGAGTCCACCATCAGGCCGTACATCGCGCTTTCGGTTTCCTCGTCGAGCGCGCTGGTGGCCTCGTCCAGGAACAGGTAATCGGGCTTTTGCAGCAGCGCGCGCGCAAAGGCCAGGCGTTGCTGCTCGCCCGGCGACAGCCGCAGCGACCAGTTGTCGAACACGTCGAGCTGCTCGGTCAGGGCGCCGAGCCGGGCTTCGCGCAGCACCTTCTGCAAGGCCTCGCGGCTATGCACGGTGCCGGCGTCGGGATAGGCCAGCGCATCGGCCAGCGAGCCGATCGGCAGGTAGCTGCGCTGCGGCAGGAACAGCATCCGGGCCGCGCGCGGCATGGCTACCGTGCCGCTGCCATAAGGCCAGATGCCGGCCAGCGCACGGAACAGCACGCTCTTGCCGCAGCCCGAGGGGCCGCTGACCAGCCAGCGTTCGCCGGGCGCGATCTCCAGCGAGAACGGCGCCACCAGCGGACGCTGCTGGATCTCGCCGCCGTTGCCGGTGCGCACTGGCAGCGCCAGCGCGAGGGTGTCGATGCGGATGCCTTCGGAATCGGCACCGGCACCCGCACCGCTACCGGTACCGGTACCGGTAGCGGCATCGGCCTGGACCACCTCGATGTCGCGCACGCCAGTGTGCTCCTGATCCTGGCGCTCGGCAACGCGGATGGCGTCGCGGAAATCGATCAGCCGGTTGGCCGCCGCCTTCCAGCCGACCAGCGTGGAGTAGTTGTCAACGAACCACGACAGCGCACCTTGCACCTGGCCGAAAGCTTGGCTCACCTGCATCAGCCCGCCCAGCGTCATCTTGCCGGCGAAGTAGCGCGGCGCGGCCACGAGCAGCGGAAAGATGATGGCGAACTGGCCGTAACCGGAACTGACGAAGGTCAGGCGCCGCGTATAACGCATCAACTGTTTCCAGTTGGCGCGGATGCGGTCAAACCGCGAGCGCAGGCCCGCCTGTTCGGTAGGCTCGCCCCGGTAAAGCGCCACGGGCTCGCTGTTCTCGCGCAAGCGCACCAGCATGAAACGGAAATCCGCCTCGTACTGCTCTTGCTGGAAACTCAAGCCGATCAGCGGCCGGCCCACCACGTGGGCAATCAGCGAACCGATCACCGCATAGCCCACCGCGAACCACACCATATAGCCGGGAATCGTGATCTCGGTGCCGCCCAGCATGAAGCTGATCGGCCCGGAAACGGCCCACAAGATGCCGACGAACGACACCAGCGTCACCACCGAATTGAGCAGGCCGAGGGACAGGGACAGCGCGCCATCGGTAAACGAGCGCAGGTCGTCCGCCAGCCGCTGGTCGGGGTTGTCCGTGGCGTGCGTCTGTTCGATGCGGTAGTAAGCCTGATGGCTGAGCCAGTGGTCCATGAAGCGGTCGGTCATCCAGGTACGCCAGCGCATCTGCAGCATCATGGTGTAGTACTGCCGGGAAATGGCCGCCACGATAAAGAAGCCGGCGATCCAGGAAAAGCGGATCAGCAGCGCCTTGAAGGAGGTGTAGTCATGCTGCTCCAGCGCGTTGTAGAACACGCGGTTCCACTCGTTGAGCAGCACGTTGATGTAGACGATGCCGAGATTGAGCGCGACCACGAAGGCCAGCAGCCCCAGCCCGGCCTTGCGGTCCTCGGATTTCCAGTAAGGCTTGATCAGGTCCCACGTCTCGGCCACCCGCAGGCGGCTCTGGATCTTGAGGGCACGGGCCGGCACGGCCGGGCCTGGAACAGTAACGGAAGTCGGTGTGGACATGGCACCTTTCGCGCAGGCGGGCCAGGGCTGATCCACCGGCCCCGCTCTTGTGGGAATGAAGACAACGGATGTTAGAAGACGGCGCTGCCTTGCTGGTTCCGGAAACTCAAAAAAACCGACAGTAACGCCAGCACGGCACGGGCACTGGCACGGGCACGCCTTGCGTCAGCCTGCTTCGTCCAGTTTCGCCAGGGCCGCTCGCAATGCCGGCAGGCGCTGCACAAGGCCGGCCAGGCGCGCCACATCGGGCTCGCGCTGCGCAGCCGCCCAGACGGCTTCGGGAAAATGCGTATCCCAGCGGTAGCGCGGAATGACGTGCCAGTGCAGGTGCGGCACCATATTGCCGAAGGCGGCCAGGTTGACCTTGTCCGGCGCCATGGACTCGCGCACCGCGCGCTCCACCCGCGCCACCAGCCGCATCAGCCAGGCCTGGTCGTCCTCGGGCAGGTCGGTCTGCTCGGCAACGTGGCCGTTCCACACCACCCGGCAAAAGCCGGGAAAGCGCTCGTGCTCGACCAGGATGACCCGGGCGCGCTCGCCGCGCCAGACCAGTTCGCCGCCGTCGGTCTCGCACAGCGGGCAGTTGGGGACGAGATTCATGCGGGCGCTCCCGATGCGTCAACCGATCGTCCAGAATTGGCTCCCCTCTCCCGCCCTGCGGGAGAGGGGTTGGGGGAGAGGGCGGGAGCTAGCTCGAAGTGAGAGCCCGCGGGCTGGCGACCGCCTGCCCTCTCCCCCGGCCCCCCACCCGC
>NZ_BAAILO010000606.1:38216-51889 GCF_054589115.1 Cupriavidus sp. 8B
GTGGCACCACCCTCGCCCCCTCCATCACACCAGCACCCGCTCGATGCCGCCCGAGTTGGCCTTGGCCACGTAGTCCGGCATCCAGTTCTCGCCCAGCAGGTGCTTGGCCATTTCCACCACGATGTAGTCCGCCGTGACCGTGGCGTCTTCGTTGTAGCGCGACAAACCCTGCAGGCAGGACGGGCAGCTGGTCAGGATCTTGACGTCGCCGACGAAGCCGTCGGTGCGCAGCTTGTCCGCGCCCTTGGTCATTTCCTCTTCCTTGCGGAAGCGGATCTGGGTGGAGACGTCGGGCCGCGATACCGCCAGCGTGCCGGACTCGCCGCAGCAACGCTCGTTCTTCTCGATCTTGCCGCCGCCCTCGTTGCCGCCCATCAGCTCGTTGACGAGCTTGGTCGGGTCCATGGTCTTGATCGGGGTGTGGCAGGGGTCGTGGTACATGTAGCGCGTACCGGTCACGCCTTCCAGCTTGACGCCCTTCTCCAGCAGGTATTCGTGGATGTCGATGATGCGGCAGCCCGGGAAGATCTTGTCGAATTCATACCCGGCCAGCTGGTCGTAGCAGGTGCCGCAGCTCACCACCACGGTCTTGATATCGAGGTAGTTGAGCGTGTTGGCGACCCGGTGGAACAGCACCCGGTTGTCGGTGACCATCTTCTCGGCCTTGTCGTACTGGCCGTTGCCGCGCTGCGGATAGCCGCAGCACAGGTAGCCCGGCGGCAACACGGTCTGCACGCCCACATGCCACAGCATGGCCTGCGTGGCGAGGCCAACCTGCGAGAACAGCCGCTCCGAGCCGCAGCCCGGGAAGTAGAACACCGCCTCGGTCTCGGGCGAAGTCCGCTTCGGGTCGCGGATGATCGGCACGATCTCGTTGTCTTCGATGTCGAGCAGCGCGCGCGCGGTCTTCTTGGGCAGGTTGCCCGGCATCTTCTTGTTGATGAAGTGGATCACCTGCTCTTGCACCGGCGCGCGGCCCACCGTGGCGGGCGGATGCGCGGTCTGCTTCCTGGCGAACTTCTTGAGCAAGTCGTTGCCCAGGCGCTGCGCCTTGTAGCCCCAGTCGATCATGACCTTGCGGGTCATGTTGATGGTCTGCGGGTTGGTGGCGTTGAGGAAGAACATCGAAGCGGCGGTGCCGGGATTGAACTTCTTCTGGCCCATCTTGCGCAGCAGGTTGCGCATGTTCATCGACACGTCGCCGAAGTCGATCTTGACCGGGCACGGCGTCACGCACTTGTGGCAGACCGTGCAGTGGTCCGCCACGTCGGAGAACTCGTCCCAGTGCTTGATGGAGATGCCGCGGCGGGTTTGTTCCTCATACAGGAAGGCCTCGACCAGCAGCGACGTCGCCAGGATCTTGTTGCGCGGGCTGTACAGCAGGTTGGCGCGCGGCACGTGGGTGGCGCACACCGGCTTGCACTTGCCGCAGCGCAGGCAGTCCTTGACGCTGTCGGCAATGGCGCCGATATCGCTCTGCTGCATGATGATGGACTCATGCCCCATCAGCCCGAACGACGGCGTATAGGCATTGCGCAGGTCGGCGCCGGGCAACAGCTTGCCCTTGTTGAAGCGGCCCTGCGGGTCCACGCGCTGCTTGTACTCGCGGAATTCGCCGATCTCGTCCTCGGTCAGGAACTCCAGCTTGGTGATGCCTATGCCGTGCTCGCCGGAGATCACGCCGTCGAGCGAGCGCGCCAGCGCCATGATGCGGGCCACCGCGCGGTGGGCGTCCTGCAGCATGTCGTAGTCGTCGGAGTTGACCGGGATATTGGTGTGGACGTTGCCGTCGCCGGCGTGCATGTGCAGCGCCACGAAGACGCGGCCGCGCAACACCTGCTTGTGGATCTTCTGCGCTTCGTCGAGGATGGGCTTGAACTCGCCACCGTTGAAGATATTGCGCAGCTCGGCGCGCACTTCGCTCTTCCACGACACGCGGATGGTGCGGTCCTGCAGCAGGTGGAACACGGTGGCGTCCGGCTGCTGCTCGAGGCGGGCCTCGAAAGCCTGGCCGAGCAGGCCCAGGCCGTGGCCGATCAGCGACGCACGCGCGGTGGCCAGCGGCGTGTCGAGGTGGTTTTGCAGGTAGGTCCAGCGCGAGCGGATTTCGCGCAGCAGCTGCAGCGCGTGCTGCACGCGGTCTTCCAGCAGTTCGGCGCTGGGGATCTCGTTGGCGTCGTCGCTGCGGCCCAGCGGCAGGTTGCCGCGCGCGAAGAAGGTTTCCAGCGCATCGGTCAGCTGGAGCTTGTTCTTGATCGACAGCTCGATATTGATGCGCTCGATGCCGTCGGTGTACTCGCCCATGCGCGGCAGCGGGATCACCACGTCTTCATTGATCTTGAAGGCGTTGGTGTGCTTGGCGATGGCGGCGGTGCGCGAGCGGTCCAGCCAGAACTTCTTGCGGGCTTCCGGGCTGACCGCGACGAAGCCTTCGCCGCTCTTGCCGTTGGCCATGCGGATGACTTCCGAGGTGGCGCGGGCGACCGCGTCCTGGTCGTCGCCGACGATGTCGCCGATCAGCACCATCTTCGGGAAGGCGTTGCGCTTGCTCTTGGTAGCATAGCCCACCGCGCGCAGGTAGCGCTCGTCCAGGTGCTCCAGGCCGGCCAGGATGGCGCCGCCGGGAGTGCGCGATTCGGCGTCGAGGTAATCCTTGATTTCCACGATGCTGGGAATGGCGTCGCGCGCCTGGCCGAAGAACTCCAGGCAGACCGTGCGCACGTGCGCCGGCATGCGGTGCAGGATCCAGCGCGCGCTGGTGATGATGCCGTCGCAGCCTTCCTTCTGGATGCCGGGCAGGCCGGCCAGGAACTTGTCGGTCACGTCCTTGCCCAGGCCTTCCTTGCGGAACTTGCGCCCTTCGATGGCCAGGGTTTCCGTGCGCAGCGGCTTTTCGCCGGGCGCGCGGTTGCCGTCCGACCACTTCAGCTCGAACGTGGCAACGGGCACGTCGTGGATCTTGCCCAGGTTGTGGTCCAGGCGCGTGACTTCCAGCCAGTTGCCTTCCGGATCCACCATGCGCCACCAGGCCAGGTTGTCCAGCGCGGTGCCCCACAGCACGGCCTTCTTGCCGCCGGCATTCATGGCCACGTTGCCGCCGATGCAGGACGCATCGATCGAGGTCGGATCGACCGCGAACACCAGCCCTGCCTTGTCGGCGGCGTCCGCCACGCGGCGCGTCACCACGCCGGCGCCGGAGAATATGGTGCCGACCTTGTGCGCCACGCCCGGCAGGTCGGTCTGCTCGACCGGCCCGAGCTGCTCGAGCTTTTCCGTGTTGATCACGGCGCTCATCGGCGTCAGCGGCACGGCGCCGCCGGTGTAGCCGGTGCCACCCCCGCGCGGGATGATGGTCAGGCCCAGCTCGAAGCAGCCCTTGACCATGCCGGCGATCTCTTCCTCTGTGTCCGGGGTGAGGACCACGAAGGGATATTCCACGCGCCAGTCGGTCGCGTCGGTCACATGCGAGACGCGCGACAGGCCGTCGAACTTGATGTTGTCCTTCTGCGTGACGCGGCCCAGCACGCGCTGGGTGCGCTTGCGCAGGTCATAGGCGTCGGCGAACTCCTGCTTGAAGTCCTCGATGGCCTGCTTGGCAAAGCTGACCAGCTGCTCGACCCTGTGCGAGCGGTCCTCGGCGGCGGGCTCGGCGTGTTCGGCACGGTCGGCGGCGCGGCGCTTTTCCACCTCGGCGAGCCGATGGTGCAGTGCCGAGACCAGCATCTGGCGGCGCTTCGGGTTCTCCAGCAGGTCGTCCTGCAGGTAGGGATTGCGGCGTACCACCCAGATATCGCCCAGCACTTCATACAGCATGCGGGCGGAGCGGCCGGTGCGGCGTTCGCCGCGCAGCTCGGCCAGGATGCGCCAGGCTTCTTCGCCTAGCAGCCTGATGACAATCTCGCGATCCGAGAATGACGTGTAGTTATAAGGGATCTCTCGCAGGCGCGCGGGCGCATCCTGCGCGGCGAGTTTGGCATCGAGCACGAGTGGGGCGTTCATGGGGAGGGGACCGCTTCCTGTAGCGCACGGGGACGGTGCGCCGGATCGTCTTTAAAGGGCAATTGTACTTCAAGGCCTGCTTTCGCCGCACCGCAACATGGCAGAACCTTGCTTGGACAAGGGTTGCATTACCCCTGCCGTGACGCCGGAGGCGCTGGCTAGAACAGGCTTTTGAGGCTGGCAGCGACGCCGTGCCAGAAACTATTCGGGATCCAGAGCAGGGCTATCGTCATCGCAAGGTAGCGCAGAAACTTGCCAATCGCCATGTAAACCAGGCTCGGCCAGAACGGCAGCCGGAGCCAGCCCGCCAAAGTGCATAAAGGATCACCAATTCCCGGTAACCACGAGGCCAGCAGGGTCGGCGGCCCCAGTCGGCGCATCCAGCGGAAGTAACGCGCGTCCAGCGCCGGCTTGCGCGGCTGGCGGGGATGGCGGCGGTGCTGGGCATGCTCCTCCTCGTGCGCGCGCTGCTGGCGCCGCTTGCGGAACCGCACCAGCGCCAGCTTGGCCGCGTAGCCCAGCCACCAGTCGATGGCGCCGCCCGCGGTGTTGCCGAGCGTGGCGACGATGATGGCCGGCCAGAACAGATGCGGATTGAGCTTGATATACCCGAATACCGCTGGCTCGGAGCCCAGGGGCAACAAGGTGGCGGACACCAGGCTGACCACGAAGATAGCCGGCAGGCCCACCTTGGGCAGGGCAACGGTTTCGAACAGCCAGTCGATGAAGCCTTCCATAGAGAGAGAGTTGGTGCCGGTGCGGTGTGAATGCGGCGTGAATGCGGTCTGAATGCGGTCTGAATGCGGTGCGACCACGCTGCGGCGATCGGATGGCGGGCCATTCTAGCAGCGCCATCTTGCGCGCCCGCACCCGACGCCGGCCGCGCCCTCTGGCCACGTCAGGTGGCGCAGGGGCAACCCGCATGGCATGCACCGGAGATTTGTGATTAACTGTTAGAGCCTGCCGCAGCCAAACGTTCACGGCGCGGCATTGTTCGGCAATACCCAGCGATACCCGGCAATAAATACCCGGCAGCACCGCAGTACCAACATCACGAAATAGCCGTACCCAACAAACGGCAGTAACGCGTCGTGGCCAGTCCCGCGCAGCTTTTCGGGATTCAGGGATTGGTCGTGCACGTGTCCACCCACATGGAGACAAGCATGGCGATTCCTATCCGCCTGACCGTCAACGGCCGCGCCGTCGACGCGCAGGTAGAACCCCACACCCTTCTCGTCCAGTTCCTGCGCGAACAACTCCGCCTGACCGGTACCCATGTCGGCTGCGACACCGCCCAGTGCGGGGCTTGCACCGTGCACATGGACGGCCGCGCGGTCAAGTCGTGCAACATGCTGGCGCTGCAGGCGGATGGCGCCAGCATCACCACCATCGAAGGGATCGCCCCGGAGGGTCAGCTCCACCCCATGCAGGAAGCTTTCCGCAACTGCCACGGCCTGCAGTGCGGCTTCTGCACACCCGGCATGGTGATGAGCGCCATCGCGCTGGTCAGGCAGCAGCCCAATGCCGACGCCACCGCCATCCGCGAGCAGCTCGAGGGCAACCTGTGCCGCTGTACCGGCTATCACAACATCGTGCGCGCGGTGCAGGAAGGCCAGTCCGCGATGCATGGCGTCAGCGCTGAATAAGGGGACCGCCATGAACGCACCAGACAACCAACACCTGATCGGCGCCTCGGTCAAGCGCAAGGAAGACTACCGCTTCCTCACCGGCAACGGCCAGTACACCGACGACATCGTGCTGCCGCAGCAAAGCTACGGCTACTTCCTGCGCTCGCCGCACGCGCACGCCCGCATCGTCTCCATCGACAAGACCGAAGCGCTGGCCTCGCCCGGCGTGGTCGCCATCTTCACCGGCGAGGATGTTGCCGCCGACAAGGTCGGCGGCCTGCCCTGCGGCTGGCTGATCCACAGCATTGACGGCAGCCCGATGAAGGAGCCGCCGCACCCGGTGCTGGCGCAGGGCAAGGCCCGCCACGTGGGCGACCAGGTCGCGCTGGTGGTGGCCGAAACGCTGCAGCAAGCCAAGGACGCCGCCGAGAAGGTCGACGTGCAATACGACGAACTGCCCGCCGTGGTGAATACCGCGCAGGCCGCCACCGCCAGCTCGCTGGTACATGACGACGTGCCCGAGAACACCAGCTATGTCTGGGGCCACGGCGACCGCGCCGCCACCGACGCCGCCTTTGCCAAGGCCGCCCACGTGACCACGCTGGAGATCATCAACAACCGGCTGATCCCCAACGCCATCGAGCCGCGCGCCGTCAATGCCAGCTACACCCGGCAGGACGACAGCTACACCGTCTATGTGTCGAACCAGAACCCGCACGTGGAGCGCCTGCTGATGGGCGCCTTCGTGCTCGGCCTGCCGGAGTCGCGCCTGCGCATCATCGCGCCGGACGTGGGCGGCGGCTTCGGCTCCAAGATCTTCCTGTACGCGGAAGACGTGGCGCTGACCTGGGCCTCGAAGAAGATCAAGCGCCCGATCAAGTGGACCGCCGAGCGCTCGGAGTCCTTCCTGACCGATGCGCACGGCCGCGACCACGTCACCAAGGCCGAGCTGGCGATGGACGCCGACGGCAAGTTCCTGGCCATGCGGGTGCACACCACCGCCAACATGGGCGCGTACCTGTCGACCTTTGCGTCCAGCGTGCCGACCATCCTGTACGCCACGCTGCTGGCCGGGCAGTACACCACGCCGGCGATCTATGCCGAGGTGCGCGCCGTGTTCACCAACACCGCGCCGGTGGACGCTTACCGCGGCGCGGGGCGCCCGGAGGCCACCTATGTGGTGGAGCGGCTGGTGGAAACCGCGGCGCGCGAGATGAAGATGGACCCGGCGGAAATCCGCCGCAAGAACTTCATCCACGACTTCCCGTACGCCACCCCGGTCGGCCTGACCTATGACACCGGCGACTACGAGCCGTGCCTGGCACGCGCGCAAGAGCTCGCGGATGTCAAAGGCTTCCCCGCGCGGCGCGATGAAGCCAAGCAGCGCGGCAAGCTGCGTGGGCTGGGCTACTCCTGCTACATCGAGGCATGCGGGCTGGCGCCGTCGAATATCGCCGGCGCGCTGGGCGCGCGCGCGGGGCTGTTCGAGGTGGGCGAGATCCGTGTCCACCCGACCGGCACCGTGACCGTCTTCACCGGCTCGCACAGCCACGGCCAGGGGCATGAAACCACCTTTGCGCAGATCGTGGCGGACCGGCTCGGCATTGCGCTGGATGCCGTGGAAGTGGTGCACGGCGACACCGGCCGCGTGCCGTTCGGCATGGGCACCTATGGCTCGCGCTCGCTGTCGGTAGGCGGCTCGGCCATCATGAAGGCGCTCGACAAGATCGAAGCCAAGGCCAAGAAGATCGCGGCCCACTTGCTGGAGGCCTCGGACGCCGATATCGAGTTCAAGAACGGCACGTTCAGCGTGGCCGGCACCGACCGCAGCAAGACCTTTGGCGAAGTGGCGCTCACCGCCTACGTGCCGCACAACTACCCGCTCGACAAGCTGGAACCGGGCCTGAACGAAAACGCCTTCTACGACCCGACCAACTTCACCTACCCATCGGGCGCCTACATCTGCGAGGTGGAGGTCGATCCTGACACCGGCGAGAGCAAGGTGATCAAGTTCACCGCGGTGGACGATTTCGGCAACATCATCAACCCGATGATCGTCGAGGGCCAAGTGCACGGCGGCATCGGCCAGGGCCTCGGCCAGGCCATGCTGGAGCAGTGCGTGTACGACAATGACAGCGGCCAGTTGCTGACCGGCTCCTACATGGACTACGCCATGGCGCGCGCCGGCGACCTGCCGGACTTCACGGTGGAAACCGCCAAGGGCACGCCCTGCACGCACAACCCGCTGGGCGTGAAAGGCTGCGGCGAGGCCGGCGCGATCGGCTCGCCGCCTGCGTTCATCAACGCGCTGGTGGATGCGCTCTCGCCGCTTGGCGTGCACGACATCCAGATGCCCGCCACGCCGCATCGCGTGTGGCAGGCCATCCGCCAGGCGCAGGCCCCTAACTGAGATCGGAGGCACACCATGTACGCATTCCATTTCGAACGCGCCGCCGATGCCAAGTCGGCGGTGGCCAAGCTCAAGGCGGACAGCGACGCCAAGTTCCTCGGCGGCGGACAGAGCCTGCTGGCCGCGATGAAGCTGCGCCTCGCCGCGCCGTCCGCGCTGATCGACGTATCCCGCATTCCCGGCATGGCGGATATCCATGTCGAGAACGACGAGCTGGTGATCGGCGCGGCGGCACGCCATGCCGACGTGGCGGCCAACGCCGACGTGCGCAAGCGCATCCCCGCGCTGGCCGCGCTGGCCGACGGCATCGGCGACCGGCAGGTACGCGCGATGGGCACGCTGGGCGGCTCGCTCGCCAACGACGATCCGGCCGCCTGCTACCCGGCGGCGGTGCTCGCGCTCAACGCCACCGTGGTCACCGACCGCCGCAATATCGCCGCCGATAGCTTCTTCAAGAGTCTCTACGAAACCGCGCTGGAACCCGATGAACTGATCACCGCCGTGCGCTTTCCCACGCCGGACAAGGCCGCCTACATCAAGTTTCGCAACCCGGCATCGCGCTTCGCGCTGGTGGGCGTGACGGTGGCGCAGTTCGGCAAGGTCGTGCGGGTGGCGGTCACCGGCGCGGCCGACAGCGTGTTCCGCAGCGCACCGCTGGAGCAGGCGCTGGCGGCCAGCTTCACGCCGGCGGCAGCGCGCGCGGTGGTGGTCGATGCAAGCAAGCTGAACACCGACCTGCATGCCTCGGCCGAGTACCGCGCGCACCTGATCCCGGTGCTGGCGGCACGCGCGGTGGAGCAGGCGTTGAAGGGCTAGCGCCAAGCCATCCAGTCCAAGCCCGCCCCCTCATCCCCCGGCATTGGCCGCAGCCCACAGGATGTGCCAACGCCGTCTGGAATGACGACGGCTGTCGCTCCCTCTCCCCTCATGGGGAGAGGGTTGGGGAGAAGGGCGGTTTGGCCAGGAGCCGCAATCAGCGAAGCCAATGGTTTTTTTTGCCTGCGCCCACCCTATCCGCACATAGCACCATCCGGCCATCCTTCATGCTCCCCCAGTCCATCGACCAGACCGCCGCCCTGCTGGAGGCACAGCAGTATTTCGCCGATCGCGAAACCGCCACCGTGCTCTACCTGGCGCTGCGCATGCAGCGGCCGCTCTTCCTCGAAGGCGAGCCCGGCGTGGGCAAGACCGCGCTGGCACGGGCCATGGCCGACGCGCTCGGCACGCGCTTGCTGCGCCTGCAATGCTACGAGGGGCTCGATGCCTCCAGCGCGCTGTACGAATGGGACTACCCGCGCCAGATCATGGCGCTGCGCCTGGCGGAGGCGCGCGGCGAGCGCCCCGACACGCAATCGCTGTACCACGACGATTTCCTGCTCAAGCGGCCGCTGCTGGAATCCCTGCTGCCGGACCCTGCCGCGCCTGGCATTCCACGCGTGCTGCTGATCGACGAGATCGACCGCGCCGATGAGCCCTTCGAAGCCTTCCTGCTGGAGGTGCTGTCCGAGTTCCAGGTATCGATCCCCGAGATCGGCGTGATCCGGGCCGAACAGCCACCGCTCATCATCGTCACCTCCAACCGGACCCGCGAGGTGCATGACGCGCTCAAGCGCCGCTGCCTGTACCAGTGGATGGGCTACCCGCAACGCGAACGCGAACTGCAGATCGTGGCCGCGCGCGCGCCCGAGGCCGCCGCCGCGCTGCAGCACCAGGCCATCGACTTTATCCACCGGCTGCGCGGCATCGACCTGTTCAAGTCCCCCGGCATCGCCGAGGCCATCGACTGGTGCCGCGCGCTGGCCGCGCTGGGCGTCAGCGAGCTGGATCCGCAATCGGTGCGCGACACGCTGGGTGTGCTGCTCAAGTACCAGGACGACCTGGCCCGGGTAGATGGCCCCACCGTGGCCGAGCTGCTCGCCAGCCGGGCGCCGGGAGCCTGAGCCATGCCCCGGCCCCATCCGGACGCTCCGCTGGCCGCCGCGCCACCCGCCGGCACGCTGCCCATGCTGGCGCGCAACGTCACGCACTTCGTGCGGCTGCTGCGCGATGCCGGCTTCGCGCTGTCGCCCGCACATGCTGTGGATACGATGCTGGCGCTGCAATACGTGGACATCGGCAGGCGCGACGAGGTACGCGCGGCCATGGCAGCCCTGATGGTCAACGGACCCGACCAGCGCATGTTGTTCGACGCCGCCTTCGACCTGTTCTGGCGCGACCCGGACTGGGAGGGCAAGCTGCGCGCCCTGCTGCTGCCGCGCGTGGACTCCGGCGCGCCGCCGCCGCCGCGCAACAACCGGCTGGCCGACGCGCTCGCCGCCCAACGCCCTCCCGGGTCCGGCCGACGTGGCGAGGACCACGTCGAGCGCTTCACCGCACCGCTCACCTTCTCCGCGCAGGAGCGCCTGGCGCAACGCGACTTTGAAACCCTCGGCGCGGAAGAATGGCGGGCGCTGCAGCACATGATCCGCGCCCGCCACGCGCGCCTGGCCACGGAGCGCACGCGCCGCCTGCGCGCCGCCGCCAGCGGGCCGCACGCCGACCTGCGCGCCAGCGCCCGGCTGGCGGTGCGCCAGCAAGGCGAATGGCTGCGCTGGAAATACCGCCGCCGCGCCGAGCGCCGCCCGCCCCTGGTGCTGCTGCTCGACATCTCCGGCTCGATGAGCCAGTACTCGCGCGCGGTGCTGTACTTCTGCCATGCGCTGATGCAATCGCGCGAGCGGCTGTCCGTGTTCCTGTTCGGCACCCGGCTGACCAACATCACCCGCTGGCTGCGCGAGCGCGACCCGGACGAAGCCGTTGGCGCCATCACCGGGCAGGTGCGCGACTGGGCCGGCGGCACCCGCATCGGCACCGCGCTGGCCACGTTCAACCGCCAATGGGCGCGCCGCACGCTGTCCGGTCGCGCCACCGTGCTGCTGGTCACCGACGGGCTCGACCATGAAGACATCGACCTGCTGGGCAGCGAAATGGCTCGCTTGCGCCGCTTCGCCCATCGCATCGTCTGGCTCAACCCGCTGCTGCGCTATGCCGGCTTCGTGCCGCAGGCGCGTGGCGTGCAAGCCATCCTGCCGCACGTAGACGCCCTGCGCTCGGCCCACAACCTGGACAGCCTGTTCGCGCTCGAATCCCTGCTGGCCGCGCGCGAGCCGCTGGCCATGCCCGTCTTCCCATCGCCCGCATCCCCGAAAAGGGGCACCTCGGAGCGTAGGGACATCAAGAACCCCAAGGAGACTGCCCCACCATGGAAATGACACAGACGCGGCAACTGCCGATAGCGCAGCAAACCGCCTGGGAAGCCCTGAACGACACGGAGCTGCTCAAGCAATGCATCCCAGGATGTGAGAGCATCGAGCCTGACGGCGACAACGCCTACCTGGTGGCGCTGACTGCCGCGGTAGGCCCGGTCAAGGCGCGCTTCAAGGGGCGCATGGCCCTGCAGGACATCCAGGCGCCCGACAGCTACACCATCCAGTTCGACGGACAAGGCGGGGTCGCCGGTTTCGGCAAGGGCACCGCGGCTGTCACGCTGGCGCCCGAAGGCGACGCGACGGTGCTGACCTACACGGTCAACGCCCAGGTTGGCGGCAAGATCGCGCAGATCGGCTCGCGCCTGGTCGACGCCGCCGCGCGCAAGATGGCCGATACGTTCTTCGACCGCTTCACGGCGGCGGTGAGCGGGTCCGGCGCGCAGGGTGACGAACCAGGCACGGATGACAATGTCACCAAGGACGGAGCGGCGGCCGGCGAAGGCAGCGCGCCCGATGAACAAAACGGTGAAACAAAGCGGAAACGATCATGGACAGCGTGGATCTCGAAGTCCTGAAGAGCAGTGTGCGGTGGCTGGCAGAAGGCCATCGCACGCTATTGGTGACGGTAGTCAGAACCTGGGGCTCCTCGCCCCGGCCGGAAGGCGCCATGCTGGCCGTGCGCGACGACGGCCTGGTGGTCGGCTCGGTCTCGGGCGGCTGCATCGAGGATGACATCATCGACCGGGTACGGCGCGAAGGCATTGCCGGCGCGCGCCCCGAGGCCGTCAAGTACGGCATCAGCGCCGAGGAGGCGCACCGCTTCGGCCTGCCCTGCGGCGGCACCATCGAACTGGTGACCGAGCCGCTCAGCGCCGACAGCCACCTGGACGAGCTGCTGGCCGCCGTGGAAAACGGCAAGCTGGTAGCCCGCACGCTCGACATGGCGAGCGGCCGCGCCACCCTCGGCCCGGCCGAGGCCACCGACGGCCTCGCCTTCGACGGCGCCACCCTGCTCACCATCCACGGGCCACGCTATCGCATGCTGGTGATCGGCGCGGGGCAGCTATCGAAATACCTGTCACAGATCGCTGTTGGCCTGGGCTTCCAGGTCACCGTGTGCGACCCGCGAGAGGAATACACCGAGACCTGGGACATCCCCGGCGTCAACATGGTGCGCACCATGCCGGACGACACCGTGACCGACATGAAGCTAGACGAGCGCTGCGCGGTGATCGCCGTCACCCACGACCCCAAGCTCGACGACCTGGCGCTGATGGAAGCCCTGCGCACGCGCGCCTTCTATGTCGGCGCGCTCGGCTCGCGCCGCAACAACCAGGCGCGCCGCGAGCGGCTCAAGGAGTTCGATCTCAACGACCTGCAGCTCGCGCGGCTGCATGGCCCGGTCGGCATCTATATCGGCAGCCGCACCCCACCTGAGATCGCCATCTCGATCCTGGCCGAAGTCATCGCCGCCAAGAACCACGTCTCGCTGCCCGACATCCTGCAGGTAGAAGGCGCCAAGGCCGCGCGCGAGCTGGCCGCCAACGAAGGCAGCAGCTGCAGCACCTCCCCGTGACCAGCCCGCTGACGGGTTCCATCAACGGCGCCACCAACGGCGCCACCAACGCCGCCGAGCCCCCCACCGGCATCCTGCTGGCAGCAGGCTACGGCCGCCGCTTCGATCCCGCCGGCCAGCGCAACAAGCTGCTGGCCACGCTGCCCGACGGCCGCACCGTAGCCGGCCGCAGCGCCAGGACGCTGGTCTCGGTGCTGCCCGGCACGCTCGCCGTCATCCGTCCGGGCAATCCCGCGCTGGCGGCCGAATTGCGAGCGGCAGGCTGCAAAGTCCTTGAAACCCCTGCTGCGCAGGCCGGCATGGGCGCCGCGCTGGCAGCGGCTGTGGCCGCCACGCCAGACGCAAGCGGCTGGGTGGTGGCACTTGCCGACATGCCTTGGCTGCCGGCAGAACTGGTGCAAGCGGTAGCGTTGACGATCACGACGCGTGACGCAATTGCCGCGCCGTGGCGGGACGGACGCCGCGGGCACCCGGTTGGATTCGGCTCCGCCTGGCGAGACACGCTGCTGAAGCTCGATGGCGATGAAGGCGCCCGGGAGTTGCTGAAGACGCAGCCCGTGATGCGGATTCTGACGGAAGACGAGGGCGCGTTCAGGGACGTGGATACCCCCGGAGATCTCGGGTAGCCGTGGGGTAGCCGCGGGGTAGCCGTGATTCCCGCCCGTCAGGCGGGAACCACCCATGCGCGATGCGAAGCGAGCCGTAAAGGTTTACCTAGGCCGTATGGGGCGCCTCGGGATTCGACGAAAAGAGCGGAAAAGAGGGACCCATGTCTGAGTATCGCCTCAAGGCGATGCGAGTTTGGGTCCCGG
>NZ_BAAILO010000607.1:0-7770 GCF_054589115.1 Cupriavidus sp. 8B
GCTCCTCGCGCTCCACTGCGGGGACGGGGCGCGTTCATACCATCTTTTCTTTACGAGTAAAGAAAAGTGACATCTCACACGTTCTAAAACGGCCAATCCCGTACAGCCGCGACAGCAGCTAGAAGCGCTAAAACACTGCCCCACTCACGCTATTCTGCATCAGCAGCTAGAAGCATCAAAACCCCGCCCTAAAGAGACACCCCCGCGTCAGCGGGCTAGACAGTGTCCTGTTCCCAAAACGATGCGTGCCCGCGCAACCAGCGACGCTGGATACTCCGTGAACGCGCCATCGACGCAAGTTGAGACCGCTCGCCTTCGCTCAACACCAGATCCGGCTTCGGTCGTCCCATTGGCATGTTGGCATCTCCCGTGCCGTTACCAGTGTAGGCGACCACGATACTGCTTGCGACGTTGGTTTCGTGGTGAGGCCCCCGGTAGCGGCATCCCTGCTCGCTCATCCATCTGCCGGTACCGGCGCAAAGCACCACGATCTATCACGCCGTGATGGTCTCGTGGTGGGGTGGGCGAGGTGGTGAATGTCTCAGAACTGTTTCGACGGTGCCACCGCGCCCACGACGGAAACGGGACGCTAGCCCGGCTTGCCGTCGCCCTTCGCCGTGCCACGTGCGGGGCGCAGATGCCCGCGCCGCGCGTTCCAGCGTGGCCAGTCCCACCGGCTTGACCATCACTTCACTCATTCCCGCAGCCAGCGCATGCAGGTGATCCTCGCTCTGCGCGCTCGCGGTGCAGCCGATGATCGGGATGCTGCGCAGGGCATCCTTGCGCGCGCGAATCGCCTGCGTCAGGCTGAAGCCATCCATCACCGGCATCATGCAGTCGCAGATGATCAGGTCCGGCGGACGTCGCAGCAGTGCCTGCAAGGCGAGGGCGCCGTTCTCCGCCGTATCCACGGCAACGCCAAGCCGCTCAAGCTGGCGCTCCATCAAAAGCCGGTTGGGCGCGTGGTCGTCCACGATGAGCACCCGGGCGCCGGGCGCAAACAGCGCGATGCCCGCATTGCCGCTCGCCGGCGCGTCTGCCTGGGGCAGCGAGGCCGAGACCTCCAGGCTGAGGCGCACCAGCACCTGCGTGCCGTGTCCAGGCTCGCTCTCCAGGGTGATCTCGCCTCCCATCTTGCGTACCAGGTTTTGTGCGATGGACAGGCCGAGGCCGGTGCCGCCGCTATTCGCGCGCTCGGTTGACTCCACCTGGGAAAAGGGCCGGAACAGCTTGCCGATCGCCTCCGCGGGAATGCCGATGCCGGTGTCCTTGATGCTGAGGCACAGCGCTTGCGAGGATCCCCGCGAGGCAGCGCCGTCGAGCCGGATATCCACGCCTCCGCGCTCGGTAAAGCGGATGGCATTGGATAGAAAGTTGCTGATGACCTGCTTCATGCGCAGGATATCCACGCGATGCACTGGCGCCACGGTATCGCTCACGCTGACGTTCAAGGCCAGGCCTTTATGCGAGGCGACGGGACCGAACATCTGCACGACTTCATGCAGGCCCTGGCGCAGGCTGGCGGCACGGGGTTGCAGCGTGAACTTGCCGGCCTCCATCTTGGAGAGGTCCAGGATGTCGTCCAGCAGCGACAGCAGCGATGTTGCCGCGCCATGCGCCGCGTCGAGTTGCTCGCGATCCTCGTTGTGGGCGTGCAGGCGCGTCAGCACCAGTTCCAGCATCCCGAGGATGGCGTTCATCGGCGTGCGTATCTCATGGCTGATCGAGGCCAGGAATGTCGACTTGGCGCGGTTGGCCGCCTCGGCGCGATTCTTGGCCGCAGCCAGTTCGGCCAGCATCTGCTGGCGTTCCGTTACATCGATCCAGCCCCCGACGATCCCGGCCGTGCCGCCATTGGCGCGGCGCAGCGGCACCACCCAGCTGATCACGCTGCGCAACTCGCCGCCGATGGTCAGTTGGCGATCGGCGCTGAACGGCAGGCCGGTGCGCAACACGCGCTGATACACCGCCATCAGTTCTTCGTGGCTGATATCGGGGTTGACGGCGGAGCGCACGAAGGCCGGCCCGGTCCCGGCCAGCGCCCGCCGCGTCGTGCCCAGCGCCGCTTCGTAGGCGGTGTTGCAGGTGATCATGCGGAACTGGTTGTCGCGCAGGTAGATAGGCTGGGGAATGCCGTCGAGCACCGCCGTCTGGAATGCAACCTGGTCCTGCAAGGCATGCTCGGCCGCGGTGCGTTGGGTTACCTGGCGCCGCAGCGAGGTCACCCACGCCAGAAACAGCAGGCTCACCAGCAGCAGGGCGGCCGCGCCCGCCATCAGCCACGGCATGAACTGGCGCCAGGTGAAGCCCGGCGAGCGGATTTCCGTCCAGTGTGCGCGCATGGCGCCGAGATCGTCGCGCGAGATGCTGAGGATGGCCTTGTTGATGATGTCCAGCAACTCCGGGTGCTGGTTGCTGACACCCACGCCGACTTCCAGCGGCACGCCGCCCGTGGCCGCCGCCACCTTGAGCCGGCCGGCATAGGTTCGCGTGAGCATATAGTCGGCCATGAAGGCACTGGAGATGGTGGCATCCGCGCGTCCCGTGGCGACCATGCGGAACGCCTCCTCGTACGAGCCGGCCTCGCGCTGGTTCACCGCGTAGTTGGCGCGCACGAGATCGTAGACGCCGTTGAATGGCGGCACGGCGATCACCTTGTTGGCAAGGTCGGGCAGGCTCTTGATGCTGTCGTTGCCGGCGCGTGTGACAACCACCCAGTTGCCGGAAAAATAGGGCGCGCTGACCGAGCGCGGGGCGTGGCTGGTGGCGGGATGGTTGAGCGGCAGGGTCGGCACCACATCCAGCGAGCCGTTCTCGAGCGCGGCGGTCACGTCCGCGGCGCTGGTCGGCCAGTAAGGCACGAAACGCAGCCCGGTGCGCTGCGCGATCAGTTGCAGCACCTGCTCGGTGAGCCCGCCCGGGCGCTGCTTGGCGTCGACGAACTGGAACGGGACGAAGTCGCGCGCCACCAGGTAGCGCACCTCCGGGTGGCTGGCGATCCACGCGCGCTCGGCCGTGGAGAGTTTGAGCTTGTCGGTGAGGTCGAATTCGAGCGAGCTGGCACTCCAGAGGGTGTCGATCTCGCGCTTGAGCGCCGCGGGCATCTGCGCCAGCGTCTGGTCGATGATCCGGCCCAGCGCGGGATCGATCACTGCAAAGGTGACGCCCTCTTGCGCCAGCGGCGCGAAGTTGCGCGCCGTCAGTTCGTCGTACCGGTATTGCTCGACGAGGTAGCCGGCGGCGGTGGCGCTGGTGACCATGACGAAGTCCGCATCCCGGGAGAGCTGGTCGAGCGCGCTTAGCAGGTTGTAGAACGGCAGCAGCTGCGCGCCAGGGTACGCCCGCTGCAGCGCGGCCGGCGAGACTTCGCCCGCCAGGTAGCCGATGGCGCGGTTGGTGTCGTTGCGCGCGCCGTCTCGCCGGGACACCACCTCGATCAGGCGATGGTCATGGTACGGCGTGGTGCGCGTGCCGGTGGCGGGGCTGTCCAGCGAGGTGGTGGTCAGGTCGATGGCGCCGTTGGCCAGCTGGCTGCGTGCCAGTTCGTGCGAGGGATAGCGCTGGATCTGCGCCGGCACCCCAAGCCTGGCTACCACCACGGCAAGGTAGTCCGCGGAGATCCCGCGATAGTCCCCCTTCAGGTCGACCAGGTCGAACGGCGGCAGGTAGTTGCCAACCACGCCCACCCGCAAGACCTTGTGCGCGCGGCGCCATGCATGCAACGCCGCATCGTTGCCCTGGGGCGCCGCGGCACTGTCGATGGCGTCGCGCGTGCCGGCGGAATCCAGGCGCACCTGGGAACTCAGCTGCAGCGTGCGCAGCGGCTCGGCTGGCAGGGCAGCCGGCGCCGGCGGGCCGTGGCAAAGCGCCAGCAGCACCAACAGCTGGCGGCGCCACCAGTTCGCCGGCACACGCCGGCTCAGGGTGGCCGAGCCTTCCACCGGACGCGGGAAACTGCAGATGCGCATAAGGGATTCTCGTGGAGGGAGGCGCGCTGCGGCGTGCCGGATCTGCACACGCATGGGTTTGCAGCCTTCAAGCGACGCCGGGCGCCCACCCTGGAAGTGCATGCCTTGGCCCAAATGTAAGGGGTGCGCCGGCAGATAGATCTGAGAATTATCTGAAAAGTCGTGCGAACTTTCCGTGGCTAGCGCTTTTTCTCCGTATTTAAGTGATTCAAGGATAACATCAAGTGGTGCCGCCGCAATGGCAACGATGTATCAGGCATGCGAAGCCTTCTTCGAAGGCTTGCAACAACCCCATAGGGTCAGGCTATCCACTTGTCATAGCAAAAATCAATCATCGTCTTTGTAACGATGAATTGTACAAATCACCTCCGGACGAACAGAATCGGGTCTTCGCTGCAACACGCGGCCATCCACCCCAAGTCATCCAGGAGCTAATCCATGCTGCAATCCCGTGAAGGTCAACGCATCCCCAATGTCACGTTCCGCGTTCGCGAGAACAACGAATGGAAGACCGTGACCACGGCCGACTTGTTCGAAGGCAAGACCATCGCGCTGTTCTCGCTGCCGGGCGCATTCACCCCGACTTGTTCGTCCACCCACCTGCCGCGCTACAACGAGCTGGCGCCGGTGTTCGCCAAGCACGGCGTGGACGCGATCCTGTGCGTCTCGGTCAACGACACGTTCGTGATGAACGAGTGGGCGAAGGACCAGGAGTCGGAAAACATCGTGATGATTCCCGATGGCAACGGCGAATTCACCGAAGGCATGGGCATGCTGGTCGACAAGGCCGACCTGGGCTTCGGCAAGCGCAGCTGGCGCTATTCGATGCTGGTCAAGGACGGCGTGGTCGACAAGATGTTCATCGAGCCGGAAGAGCCGGGCGACCCGTTCAAGGTGTCGGACGCTGACACCATGCTCAACTACATCGCCCCCAACGCCAAGAAGCCCGACCAGGTCGTGGTGTTCTCCAAGGTGGGCTGCTCGTTCTGCGCCAAGGCCAAGCAGATGCTGTCGGACCACGGCTTCGATTACATCGACGTGCCGCTGGAGCACAAGATCCGCGGCAAGGTGCTGGGCGCCTTGTCGGGCGACATGACCGCGCCGCAGATCTTCATCAACGGCAAGCTGATTGGCGGCGCCGACGCGCTTGAGACCTACCTCGTTCGCTAAGCCTCGGCCAGCGACGCAACACGCTTGACCGCCGCAGGGCGCGGCGCCGGCAAGTCCGGCAGCCGCGTCCCAGTCGGCGGACCCGATGGCAGCGCCACCTGGTGCCATCCGGTCCGTTGATTGACACAGCCTTTACCAGGAACGCCGAGATGACCATCACGCAGAACGTGCAGAACCCGCAGACCGTGCAAACCATCCAGACCGACGTAGCCGTGATCGGCGCCGGCACGGCAGGCCTGGCCGCGTACCGCGCCGCCCGCGCCGCCGGCAAGCGCGCCGTCATCATCGAAGGCGGCCCCTATGGCACCACCTGCGCCCGCGTGGGCTGCATGCCCTCCAAGTTGCTGATTGCCGCGGCCGAGGCCGCGCATGAGCTGCGCCACACGGCCCCCTTCGGCGTGCATGTGGATGGCGAGATCCGCATCGACGGGCGCGAGGTCATGGCGCGCGTCAAGCGCGAGCGCGACCGCTTTGTCGGCTTCGTGGTGCGCGGCGTGGATGGCATTCCCGCCGAGGACAAGGTGAGCGGCTATGCGCGCTTTATCGACAATACCGTGCTGCAGGTTGGCGAGCACACCACGGTGCGTGCCAGCCGCGTGGTGATTGCCACCGGCTCCAGCCCCATCATCCCGCCGCCGTTCAAGGTGTTCGGCGATCGCCTGGTGGTCAATGACGACGTCTTCGCCTGGGACGACCTGCCGCGCCGCGTGGCCGTGTTCGGGCCCGGCGTGATCGGGCTGGAACTTGGCCAGGCACTGTCCCGCCTGGGCGTGCAGGTGCGCGTCTTCGGGCTGCGCGGCGGCGTGGGCCCGCTGACCGATCCGGCCATCAAGGCCAATGCCGTGGCCAGCTACCGCGAGGAGTTCTACCTTGACCCGGACGCGCAGCTTGGCGAGATGCGCCGCGAGGGCGACGAGGCGGTGATCAGCTTTACCGATCTCTCGGGCAACACCGTCACGGAGCGCTTCGACTACGTGCTCGCCGCCACCGGCCGCCAGCCCAATGTGCGCGGCCTCGGGCTTGAGCACACCGGCCTGGAACTGGATGGGCGCGGCATGCCGGTGTTCGATCCGGCCACCCTCCAGTGCGGCACGGCGCCGATCTTCATCGCCGGAGACGCCAACGACGTCCTGCCGCTGCTGCACGAAGCGGCCGACGAGGGCAAGGCAGCCGGCGAGAACGCCGCGGCCTATCCGGCGGTGCGCCCGTTGTCGCGCCGCGCCCCGATTGGCGTGGTCTTCACCGACCCGCAGATCGCCATGGTGGGCCAGCGCCATGCCGACCTCGAGCCGGACAGCTTTGTCACTGGCGAGGTGAGCTTCGAGGACCAGGGCCGCAGCCGCGTGATGCTCAAGAACCGTGGGCTGATGCACGTCTATGCCGACAAGGAAAGCGGGCGCTTTCTCGGTGCGGAATGGACCGGCCCGCGCGCCGAGAATATCGCGCACTTGCTGGCCTGGGCTTACCAGCAATCGCTCACCATCGACCAGATGCTGGCCATGCCGTACTACCACCCGGTGGTGGAAGAGGGCCTGCGCACCGCGCTGCGCGATGCGCAGTCGCAGCGCGCCGGCTGAGCGCTGCCGGCGTTGCGCGTCGCACTGGCTGTCCCCGTGGCAGCCAGCGGGTTGGCTCCGACAGAATTCTTTGCAATCCCGTCCTGTACCTGCGCTGTGCGCACGGCGATACTGCCGCTCAACGCACACAGCGTCGGGAAAAAGGAAAAGGAGGAAGCGATGGAGCTGACCACGCTGCAGAAATATCAGGACCTGGCCGTGGCCTATGCCAGCGACTTTGGCGTGAAAGTGCTCGCGGCCATCGCCTTCTGGGTGATTGGCCGCTGGCTGATCCACATGGTAGTGCGGATGGTGCAAGCGTCGC
The DNA here is from genome assembly GCF_054589115.1 of Cupriavidus sp. 8B. Taxonomy (NCBI): domain Bacteria; kingdom Pseudomonadati; phylum Pseudomonadota; class Betaproteobacteria; order Burkholderiales; family Burkholderiaceae; genus Cupriavidus; species Cupriavidus sp. 8B. Next base: position 7,020 of record NZ_BAAILO010000607.1, read on the forward strand.
TCGGGCGCCAGAAGGTGGACCCTACGCTGCTGCGCTACGTGGGCTCGATCATCACGGTCACGCTGAACGTGGTGCTGGTGATCGGCATCCTTGGCTACTTCGGCATCCAGACCACCAGCTTCGCCGCGCTGATTGCCGCTGCCGGCGTGGCCATCGGCATGGCATGGTCCGGCCTGATGGCCAACTTCGCGGCCGGCGCCTTCCTGATCGTGCTGCGTCCCTTCAAGGTAGGCGACTTCGTCACCGCGGCCGGGGTCACCGGCACCGTGCGCGAGATCGGCTTGTTTGCCACCACGCTCGATACGCCGGACAACGTGCTGACCGTGGTCGGCAACAACAAGATCTTTGCCGAGACCATCCAGAACTTCACGGCCAACCCGTCACGCCGTGTCGAGCTGAAGGCGCAACTGGCGGGGAGCACTGATCATGCCGCCGCCATCGCCTTGCTCAAGCAGCATGTGGCGGCCATCCCCAATGTGTTGGCCGCTCCGGCCGTCGACGTGGAAATCCTGGAATTCACCCTCGTCGGGCCGGTGCTGGCGGTGCGCCCGCACTGCCACAACGACCACTACTGGCAGGTGTACTTCGACACCAACCGCGTGATTCGCGAGTGCTTCGGCGAGGCCGGCTTTGCCGCGCCGATGCCGGCGCAACTGGTGGTGATGCAGGCCGCGGCCAGCCACGCCGGCGAGCCGCCGCGCGCGCTGCCGGCAGCCACAGCTTAGCCGGCACTCACTTCGACACGGCGCCC
>NZ_BAAILO010000607.1:7965-24871 GCF_054589115.1 Cupriavidus sp. 8B
GTGGGGACGATGGCCTCGCCCGCCTGTCCGGGTTGCAGTTGCCCGTTTTGTGGGCAGTCCGATGGGGTCCGCGTGCTAGAGCCATTTGCGGAGCTTGTTGACAGTGTTATCCACATAAAGTGTGGATAACACTGCGGGGCGGCAGCGGGGGAGGAATGAGGCCCGGCGGGTTTGTCAAGCCTGGAGTCCAGGTTTTTCCTGGCTGCGGGGGAGCACCGGCGGCCGGCGCGGATTCCCTGCCGGCTTGTGCTGCCGGCGCGGAATCGGCGAAACTCTTCGCCGGGAGTGATCGGCATGGCACTGCCGCCATGCCACCCCTGCGATTGCCCATGCCCTATTCCAACCCTACATCACCCGAGGACAACGCCATGCCATTCCTGATCGAAACCTGGGACAAGCCGCAGCACCAGCAAGTGCGGCAAGCGGCCCGAGCCGGGCACCTGGCGTTCCTGGACGCCCAGAAGGCCCTGCTGCTGGCCTGCGGGGCCAAGCTTAACGATGACGGCAGCGATGCCGGCGGCGGCTTCTATATCGTCGACCTGGACACCCGCGACGCGGTGCAGCAATTCATCGATGCCGACCCGTTCACAGAGGCCGGCCTGTTTGCCGAGGTGCGCATCACGCGCTGGCGCAAGGCCTATCTTGGCGGCGAGAGCTACCTGTAGCCCTGTTGCCTTGTAGCCAGCGGGCGCGCTGCCCAGGTGCCCTGATGGACGGGGTGCGCGCTCAGCCGCTGCGTGCCATGCCGTCCGCCTCCGGCTCACGCCGTTCCAGGTTGGCGTAGGCATCCGCCGCGATCACCCCGAACATGACGTGGGCGAACAGGCTTTCCCACCCGCGCGCCTCGTCGAACCAGTTGAAGTACCGGCCCATCACGTAGAAATTCACCAGGTAGACCAGCACCCCGAACACCGCGCCCACCAGCGTGGCCATGCCGATGCTGGAATCAAAGCGGAACGACGCGATGAGCATGGCCAGGATTGTCGCCAGCACGATCGACAAGCCAAAGTGCACGATGCCCGCGGCCAGCACGATGGTCCAGCTGAACGCATCGGCGGACGCCAGCGCCTCCCGGCCGAGCATGAGGGCAGCCACCATCTTCACCGTGCCCCACGCTCCCTGGTACAGCACAAAGCGTGCCGTCAACAACTCCAGTACAACGTACAGGGTACCCGCGATCACGCCCGCAATCGCGGCCGCGCGCCAGTCCGGCGCGCGGCGGGCGAAACGGTGCGGCTGCATATGCAAATGGAGTTCCATGAACGGCTCCTTCTCACCAGCGGCCTGAAAGCCAGGCCCTTCTGATAGTTCTAGCCTATCCGCTGGAAATGCCAAGGCCGCGAGTGCGCGCGAAGCGCCTCGGCCGGCAGCCTGGGTGACGAGAAAGAGACGGGAGGGATGGGGCCGCAAGGGCCCCGAATTCAGGCTGCGGCTTGCGGCGCGAGCTTCACCACGAGTTCGCCGCCGCCATAGGTGGCCTGGACCGTATGGGCGCCGGCCGGTACGTCGAACGGGCGCGTCAGCGTGCCGGTGGTCACCACGGTTCCCTTTCGCAACGTGACGCCGCGTTCGGCGGCATGCGCCAGCAGCGATTGCAGGGCTTCCAGCGGGTAGACCGCATCGTCGCCGGCAAGGGGCTGCGCGCACGCCAAGCCGTCAAGCGCCACGCTGGCGCTCGCGCGGACGTCTTCCATGGCGTCGGTGTCGATCTTAGCGCCTAGCGCCAGCGCATGGAAGCCCACGTTATCGCCGGCAAACGCAGGCATGCCCACCGCACCGCGGTCTTCATAGCGCGACAGCACCACCTCGACGGCAACCTGCGCGCTTTCGATCAGCTCGGCCAGCGCTGCCGGCGCCAGTTCGGCCTTCAGGGGCGCGACGTCGCGCGCCAGCCGCACCGCGATCTCGAACTCGATCGTCACCACCGCGCCCAACGGGACCGGCACGGCATCGCCCGAGGCAAAGCAGCGCGAAGCGCCCACCTGGCCCACCAGCGGGCGCGCCAGCTTTGCGCGCCGCATGGCGTTGGCACTGCCGACACCCAGCTTCCAGCCCACCACCGGATCGCCGAGGGCTGCGATGAAGCGATCCTGCACGTCATAACCACCGCAGAGCGTCGCCGGCTTGGCGTCGACGGGCAGGTCTGCGAATTGCACGCCGCGCCGGCAGGCATCGGCCAGCAGCATCGCCGCGGGGCCGGGGTTGAAGGGTGCGCTCACGAATTCTCCTGGGTGCTTGGTGATGGGTGATGGATTGTCGGATTGTTGGGTTGTCGATCCGGGGGACTGGCCGGATCGCAAAACGAACTGCCTTAGAAGCGATGCCGCTCCGAGGTGCGCCCCACGATCGACGCGCCCGCGATCAGCTCCTTGAGCAGCGCCTGCGAGGCGTGGCCGCTGGTGCGGTAGGGATCGAGCTCGCCGTGGGCGGAATACTTCAGGATGGTGGCCATATTGACCTTGCCGGTATTGACCAGGCCCATCGCCCAGCCGGCAAACTCGCGCTCGAGGATTTCCTCGTAGTACAGCAGCACCACGTCCTCGTGGCGCGCGTCCCGGCCGATTTGCTGGTACAGGCGCGAGACTTCGGTGCGGCCGCCTTCCAGCGCCTGCATGAAGATGCCGTTGCCGTAGCACAGCACGCCGGTGATGCCGTGCTTTGGGTTATTCGCCACGCTGGTAGCGACGATGTCGTCTACCAGCGCGGGATCGGCCGGCTGGCATGCGCGGCTGGCGTAGAGCAGGCGTACGAGCATGTTGTCTCCACTGGGTTTGCGTGCTTTGCGGTGAATGGCGCTGGCTTAGTCGCGCGACCGGTTCAGCAAGGTCAGGAACTCGCGGCGCAGGCTGTCATCCTTGAGGAACGAGCCGCGCATCACGCTGTTGGTCATCTTTGCATCGGTGTCGCGCACGCCGCGCCAGTGCATGCAGAAATGCTCGGCTTCCATGACGATGGCCAGCCCGTCCGGGCTCATCTTTTCCTGCAGCAGGTCGGCCACCTGGGTCACGGCTTCCTCCTGGATCTGCGGGCGGCACATGATCCATTCGGCCAGGCGCGCATACTTGGACAACCCGATCAGGTTGGAATGCTGGTTGGGCATCACACCCACCCACAGCTTGCCGATGATCGGGCACAGATGATGCGAGCAGGCGCTGCGCACGCGCAGCGGGCCCACGATCATCAGCTCGTTGATGCGCTCCGCGTTCGGGAATTCGGTCACATTGGGCTGGTTGACGTAGCGGCCCGCAAAGATCTCCTTCAGGTACATCTTGGCCACGCGGCGCGCCGTCTCGCGGGTGTTGTGATCGTTGTCGATATCGATCACCAGGCTGCGCAGCACCTCTTCCATGCGCGACTGCACTTCATCGAGCAACTCGTCCAGTTCGCCGGGCTCGACGTACGCGGAGATATTGTCGTTGGCATGGAAGCGCTCGCGCGCCGCCTGCAAACGCGACCGTATGCGGGTCGACACACTACCCAACGCCTCGTCGAGGCCGGGGTCGGGTGCTTGGTGGTCGGATTCCATATCGTGCGGTTCGTGGCTGTCGTTGAAGGATCGTTGAAGGACTGGCGAGCAAGCGGGCATGGCTTGCCGCTACGCCCTTGGCCCGCAAGGCCTCTGCTCGCCTCTTTGCGCTTACTTTACAACAATATCCTACGCCGGCTCCGGCTAGCCATGGGTGCGTGGCACGCAACAGCGCGAGGGATGGAAAGGGGGCCGGCCAGCTCACGATGCGGCTGGTCCGCATCGCGGGCGCGGGCCCTTGGCAGGGACGCCTACAGCGCTACGGCGCTACAGCGCGGCTTGCATCAAGGTGGCGGATGCCGGGCAGGCTTCGCGGGACAACGCGGTATCGAGCAGTTCCTGCGGCATGCAGGCGCGTTCCACGGGCTCAAAGCCCAGGCGGGCAAAATAGTCGACGGCAGTGGTGGTTTGCAGCACCACGGACTGCACGCCGCGCGTGCGCGCCTCGGCCAGCATCGCAGCCACCAGCAATTCGCCAAGGCCCGCCGAGCGCGCGCGTTCGGCCACGGCGACCGAGCGCAGCACGGCCACTTGCCCATAGTTCTCCACGCCGGCGCAGCCGAGCAGGCCAGCGTTGTCGCGCACGACCAGGAAATTGCCGATGTGCTCCGCTACGCCGTCCACCGCCAAGCCGCAAGCCTGCAGCAGGTCCTGTACTTCCTTAGTGTCTTTTCCGTTTGCATAGTGCGGGCGCATGTTGCCCTCCTGCCCTTCGGGCTGTTCTTCGTATCTTAAGTTCAGACTGGCTTTACGGTGCCTAGGGATAGTTCTTAAGTAGATTCGCGTACTGGACAGCCGGCGCGGTCGGTTCCGTCCGGAAAAGCGACACCTCGGGACCTGCGGATCCGGGTTTTCACTGGTTCGCTATTGCCCTGGGTGTGCAATAGCGATCGTCGCGCTCGCCTGGCGCGCTTGCGGCCGCGCGATTGGCCCTTCTGGCGCGGCCGGGCGTGGAAATCCGCTACCATTCCCTGCAGGCAACCGGTCCTGCGTTCCGACGGCAAAAGCGACACTCCATGGCTGTGGCACCTGCTTCCCCTCCCTCTTCCCCTCCAGCGTCCCCTTCCGCTTCGCTGCTGCGGGCGCGCCGCGCGGGCATCCTGAAGACCGATGAGCTTGGCCAGCGCGCTGGCCGTTCTCCCGACTACGGGGCGGAATGCGTGGCCTTGCGGCGCCTGGCACGGGCGCTGGTGTCGTCGGATCTGGCGCTATTGCAATCCCTGGCCAATTCGGCGTTGAAGCTCTGCGGCGCGGGCAGCGCCGGCATCAGCCTGCCGGAGGCCAGCGGAGATGGTGCGAAGACGTTGCACTGGACCGCGACGGCCGGCCTGTGCAATGACCTGGTCGGGCACGCCGTGCCTTGCGACGATAGCCCGTCGGGCATTGCACTGGAACTGGGCAGCCCGCAGTTGCTGGCCTACCCGCAACGGCATTTCAGCTGCCTGCCGCCGCTCTCGCCCGAGGTGGTCGAGGAACTCGTCGTCCCGATCCCCGGCGATGGCGAGCCCTGGGGCACCATCTGGGTCATGACGCATGAGCAAGAGCGCGTGTTTGACGAAGAAGATGCGCGCCTGCTGGAGAGCCTGGCCAGCTTTGCGGGCGCGGTGCTCAACATGTCGCGCAGCAAGGATGCCGCCATCGCCGAAGCCGCGCAGGCCCGGGCCGCGCGGGAAGCGCTGCAATTGTCGGATACGCGCAAGGACGAATTCCTCGCCATGCTGGGGCATGAGCTGCGCAACCCGATCGCTGCCATCGACAGTGCGATCAAGGTCAGCAAGCGGCTCGCGCAGGTGCAGCAGGCCACCTCCGGCATGCTCGATATCGCCGAGCGGCAGATGCGCCAGCTCAAGCGCCTCACCGACGACCTGCTCGATGCCTCCCGCATCAAGCAAGGGAAGGTGCCGATCGTGCGCACCCACGGCAATATGCAGGACATCGTGGGCGATGCCTTGTCCTCGGTGGCATCGGATATCGAATGGCACGGCAACGTGCTGACCACGGACCTGCCCGAGACGCCCGTGATGGTGTACGCGGATACGGCACGGCTGACGCAGGTGGTCACCAACCTGTTGTCCAATGCGATCAAGTACACGCCGCGCGGGGGCACCATGGACCTGTCGGTCCGCGTAGACCCCTCGCCCCATGGCGATGCGCCGGCCGAACCCAACGCAGGCGACGCTGGCAACGCGTCGGCGGCGGAGGTCGATCTCGATCGCATGGACACGTTGGTGATCACCGTCAAGGACGATGGCATCGGCATCGATCCGGCGTTCCTGCCCAATGTGCTGGACATGTTCAGCCAGTACGCAGGCGAATCGCAGGGCGGCGGCCTTGGCGTGGGGCTGGCCATCGTCAAGCGCATGGTGGAACTGCATAACGGCACGGTGACGGTGCACAGCGATGGCAAGGGCCTGGGCACGATGGTGCAGGCGCGCCTGCCCGTGGTGTGCGCGCATCCGGGGACGTCCAGCGCCGGGCAGTCGGGCAAGCTCGCGGCGATGCGCATCCTGCTGGTGGACGACAACACCGAAGGCCTGCGGGCGCTGGGCATGTTACTGGAGCTTGACGGGCACGAGGTCAAGCTTGCCGTCAGCGGCGAAGACGCGCTGGAGATTGCACAAGGGTTCACGCCCGACGTAGCGCTGATCGATATCGGCCTGCCAGGCATCGACGGCTTCGAACTGGCGCAACACCTGCGCAAGATGCCCGCGTTCGCTTGCACTCGCCTGGTGGCACTGAGCGGCTATGCTTCCGACGCCGACAAGGCCAGGGGCGCGGCAGCCGGCTTCGATTCGCACCTGGCCAAGCCACTGGCGCTGGAAGCCCTGGCGGAGATCTTGTCGCGGCAGTAGAAAACGCGCGGGACGCAGGGCCCTGCATCCCGCCCGCCCTCCCTGTAGGACATCACCCCACCCAAATCAGAGTCTCCCCTACGGCCGTGTCGTGCCAGCCACTCCATACTGGAGGAACGCCAACACCACCTGCCGTCGAATGCTAGCTTTCCTGCTGCTCACTCTCGCCGGCCTCGGGGTCATCGTGATCGTCATCTACCTGGCCAAATAAGCCGGCTGCGAACCAAACTGCGCTAACTATCCCCCAAACCCCTTGCTCAGCACGAGCTGTCACGCTAAGCTTCGTTCTGCATTGTATGCAAAATATGAACACAAAATAAATCTGAATCCAATCAGGAGACAAGCGCGATGGATCTGGCGCAACAGTACATTCCCAATCTGCTCAATGGCCTGGAGTGGTCCGGCTGCGCGCTGGCGATGAGCGGCTCTTTGCTGGTGGCCCTGCACAACAAGGCCTCGCGCTGGGGCTGGATCGCCTACCTGTGCTCCAACATCGTCTGGAGCGTGTTCGCCCTGGTGACCGGCACCTACGGCCTGTTCGTGCAGCAACTGGGCTTTACCGCGACCAGCATCTACGGCCTGTACCGCCACACGCAATTTCATCGGCAGCAAGAGAGCGAGCAGGGCGTCGGGCAAGCGCACGCCTGATGCACGCCTGATCTGGCCTGAGGCACTTTCGTTGGCAACCCCGCTGGCAACCCCACCAGCGGCGTCTTGCGCGCGGGCAAAACGCCGCGGCTAGCCCATCGTGCGCGCTGAACTGCTCACCGCCCGTGCGCACTGCAACAGCGGCGGCCCGAGCTTGCGCTCGGCTTCCTCGCGGGTCCAGCGGCCGGTGGGCGCAACCAGGTGTATCGCGCCAAGCGGCCGTCCATTGCCCCCGATCACCGGCGCGGCAATGGTCATGTCGCCAAGGAACAGCTCCTCGCTGTTGACCGCGTACCCGCGCTGCCGGGTCTCACGCAGCTTTTCCATGATGTCCGCCACTTCCGTGCAGGTGTGGACCGTATGCGCGGTCCGCGCCGAGCGCTCGATCATGGCGCGCGCTTCGTCCTCCGGCAGCGCGCTCAGGTAGGCGCGGCCGGAGCCGGTGCAGTACATCGGGATACGGCTGCCGATCGGCATATGCACCGGCACGAAGTGGGCGCTGACAAAGCGCGCGACATAGACCATGTCGAGCAGGTCCGGCTCCGTCAGGCAGGACGTCTCGGTGGTGACCTTGGTCAGCTCGGAGAGAAAAGGGTTGGCCACCTCGATCAGCGGGTTGGCGGCCAGGTAGTTGAAGCCGATCTCCATCACGCGGGGTGTCAGCTGGTAGCGCCGCGTCTGCGGATGCTTGCGCAGGTAGCCAAGCTGCTCCAGCGTGAAGACCATGCGCTGGGCCGAGCTCTTGTTGATGCCGGCCGCGTCCGCAACGTCCGCGATGGTCATGGTGCGGCGCTGCGCGCTGAATGCGCGCAACACGGCCAGCCCCTTCTCCAAAGACTGGTTGAACAGGAGGCTGGCGGAATCGTTGGTTTCAGGTTGCGACATTTTATGTGCTGCAAGAAGCATTTAATCAAGTCATAGAATCGCATATCGATTTCAATAAAGCAATTACTGGTTAACGACAATTATTTTTCGAGTACGTGTAATTGAAAATTGGCATGCTCATTGCATAAGTCGGTGGGTCGCCCCCACCCGGGCGCCTTTTGTTCCCTTCCGCTAGGAGTGTCCGCATGTCTCGATTCACCATGTCCCGCCGCGCCGCACTAATCCTGTGCGCCGCCAGCACCGTTTCGTTCGCCTGGGCCCAGGGACCGGCGCCAACCTACAACGTGGGCGCGACGGCCACCGGCGTGCCGTTTACCTTCCTGGACATCAAGACCAACACCATCCAGGGCATGATGGTCGATACGGTCACGGCCGTCGGCAAGGCGGGAGGCTTTAACGTCAATGTGCAGCAGACCGTTTTCTCCGCGCTGATCCCGTCGCTCACCGCCAGCAAGATCGACATCATCTCGGCCGCCATGCTCAAGACGCCGGCGCGCCAGCAAGTGGTGGACTTCAGCGATCCGGTCTATGCCTACGGCGAAGGCCTGATCGTCAAGGGCGACGACAACAAGGCCTATGCCTCGCTCGATGAGCTCAAGGGCGAGATCGTGGGGGCGCAGGTGGGCACGGTCTTTCTCGACATGCTCAACAAGAAGGGCATCTTCAAGGAAGTGCGCAGCTACGACTCGGTGGCGGACATGACGCGCGACCTGACGCTGGGCCGCATCAAGGCCGGCCTGGGCGACCAGCCCATCATTGCCTACCAGATCCGCCAGAATGCCTTCCCGGGCGTGAAGCTGGCCGCCAGCTACAAGCCGGTCAACGTCGGCGACGTCTGCCTGGTCGTGCGCAAGGGCGACACCGAGACGCTGGCCCGCATCAACAAGGCCATCGCCAAGATCAAGGCCGACGGCACGCTGGCCGGCATCATCCAGAAATGGGGCATGTGAGTTCCCATGGACGCTAACTTCTTCCAGCACGCGCGGGAGTTCCTGCCGATCCTGCTGCAGGGCGCGGTGGTCACCGTCGAGGTGACCGTCCTCGCCTTCGCGCTCAGCAGCTTGCTCGGGCTGGCGCTGGCGCTGATGAAGCTGTCGCCTGCGCGCACGCTGTCGTGGGGGGCGTCCGGCGTGATCAACGCGATCCGCGGCCTGCCGATCATCGTGCAGCTGTTCTACATCTACTTTGTGCTGCCGGATGCGGGCATTCACCTGACGGCCTTCCAGGCCGGCGTGATCGGCCTGGGCATCGCTTACTCGGCCTACCAGGCGGAGAATTTCCGCGCCGGCATCGAGGCCGTCGACCCGGGCCAGCGCGAGGCCGCGCAGGCCATGGGCATGCGCCCGGCGCTGGTGATGCGCCGGGTGATCCTGCCGCAGGCGTTCCGCATCTCGCTGCCGCCGTACGGCAACACGCTGGTGATGATGCTCAAGGACTCGTCGCTGGTGTCCACCATCACCGTGGCGGAGATGACGCGCGCGGGACAGCTGATTGCCTCGTCCACGTTCCAGAACATGACGGTCTACACGCTGGTGGCCCTGCTCTACCTGCTGATGAGCCTGCCGCTGGTGTTCGGGCTGCGCCGGCTTGAGCGCCGCCTTGGCGCGGGGAAGAAAAAACCATGATCCGGATCGACAACCTGCAGAAGTATTTCGATGACCACCACGTGCTGCGCGGCGTGAGCCTGCATGTCGATGCGGGCGAGGTGGTCTGCCTGATCGGCCCGTCCGGTTCCGGCAAGTCCACGGTCCTGCGCTGCATCAACGGGCTGGAGTCCTACGAGGGCGGCGAGATCCGCGCCTTTGGCGAGCGGGTCGACCGCAGCGGCAAGGACATCCACCGGTTGCGCAGCCGCATGGGCATGGTGTTCCAGCGCTTCAACCTGTTCCCGCATCGCAGCGTGCTGGAAAACGTGATGGAAGGCCCCGTGTACGTGAAGGGCGAGAGCCGGGACAAGGCGCGCGGCGAAGCCATGGAACTGCTGGAAAAGGTCGGCCTGGCCGCCAAGGCGCAGGCGTATCCGCCGCAGCTTTCCGGCGGGCAGCAGCAGCGTGTGGCGATTGCCCGCGCGCTGGCGATGCAGCCGGAGGCCATGTTGTTCGACGAGCCCACCTCGGCGCTCGATCCGGAGCTGGTTGGCGACGTGCTGGAAGTCATGCGCAACCTGGCACGCGAGGGCATGACGATGATCGTGGTGACGCACGAGATGGGGTTCGCGCGGGAAGTGGCCGACCGTGTGTGCTTCCTGCACAGCGGCACCATCGTAGAGGAAGGGGCGGCCGCGCAAGTGCTGGGCGCGCCCCGGCACGCGCGCACGCAGGACTTCCTGCGCCGCGTGCTGCAAAAGCCGGTGGAAGCGGCGGGAGACCTGGCGCCATGACCTCCAGCCAGTTCGCGCCAGGCCGGCCGGCCCCGGCCGTCCCTTTGCCGTCCTCCCTGTGGGCGGCCACGGCCCCACCCGCGCCGCCCACGCCCGCGCTGGGCGAATCGCTCGCCACCGATGTGCTCGTCATCGGCGGCGGTTTCACCGGCCTCTCGACCGCCCTGCACCTGGCCGAGACCGGCGCGCGCGTGTGCGTGCTGGAAGCCAACGAACCTGGCTGGGGTGCGTCCGGGCGCAACGGCGGCCAGGTCAATCCCACGCTCAAGCACGATCCCGACGAACTGGTGCGCCTGTTCGGCGCCGCGCGCGCCGAGCCATTGATCGATGCGGTATCGCGCTCGGCCGACCTGGTGTTCGACCTGATCGCGCGCCACAACATCGATTGCCAGCCCGTGCGCAGCGGCTGGCTGCAACTCTCGTATTCACCGGGCGCGGTACCCGCGATGCATGCCCGCGCCGGGCAATGGGCGCGCCGCGGGGCACCGGTGGAAGTGCTGGACCGCGCCGCGGTAGCGCGGCGCGTGGGCACGCAGGCCTTCGCCGGCGGCTGGCTGGATGGCCGCGCCGGCGCCATCCAGCCGCTTGCCTTTACGCGCGGGCTGGTCAAGGCCGCGCAGCAGGCGGGCGCCGCCGTGCATGGCGGCACGGCGGTGACGGCGCTGGAGCGACAGGGCGCGCACTGGGTGGCAACGACGGCCTTGGGCACCACCGTGACCGCCGCGCAGGTCGTGATCGCCACCAACGGCTACACCGGCCCGCTGTGGCCCGGCCTGGCGCAGACGGTGCTGTCGGCCAACAGCTTCATCGTGGCCACGCAACCGCTTAAGGATGCCGAGGCGCAGGGCATCCTCACGCAAGGCGAGACGGCCTCCACCTCGCAGCGGCTGCTGCTGTATTTCCGCAAGGATGCGCAGGGGCGCCTGCTGATGGGGGGGCGCGGGTTCTTTGCCGATCCGCGCGGGCCGCAGGACTTTGCCCACCTGGAGCGCTCGCTGGAATTGCTGTTTCCGCAACTCGGCCCGCTGTCCTACGAATATCGCTGGGCAGGGCGCATCGCCATCACGCGGGACTTCATGCCCCATGTGCATGAGCCCGCGCCGGGCATCGTCATGGCCTTGGGCTGCAACGGGCGGGGCATCGCGCTGTGCACCAGCCTGGGCCAGCATATCGCGGCGCGGCTGGCGGGCCAGGGCGGGGATTTTCCCTATCCGATCACGCCGGTGACCGGGATTCCGCTGCATGGCCTGCAGCGGTTCTACATTGCCGCGGGCGTGGCCTGGTACAGCTTGCTGGACAAGCTGGGCTGAGGCCCGCAGCGCTCAAAGCAGCAGCGAGGCCAGGGCCGGCACCAGCGCTAGCGGCATCACCAGCGCGCCGATGCGCAGGAACTGCAGCGCGCCGATGTGCTGGCCCTCGCGCCGCAGCGCGGTCAGCCATAGCAGGGTCGCCAGCGAGCCGGTGACGGACAGGTTGGGCCCGAGGTCAATGCCGATCAGCACCGCGTCGGTGACCTGCGTGGAGGCATGGCTGGCCGCCAGCGCCGAGGACGCGAACAGCCCGGCCGGCAGGTTGTTGACCACGTTGGACACCAGCGCCACCGTGGCGCCGGTCACCCAGACGCCGGCCGCCGGCGACTGTTGCGACAGCGCCTGCACCAGGTGGGCGAGCTTGCCGATCAGGCCGGTCTGCTCCAGGCCCGCCACCAGCACGAACAGGCCTGCCACCAGCGGCAGCACGCCCCAGGAAATCTCGCGCAGCGCCGGCAGGCACAAGCCGGGGCGGCAGGCGCAGACCAGCAGCAGCGTCGCCACGCCGGCCAGGCAGGTCGGCCAGCCCAGGTCGGCGCCCAGCAGCGATGCCGTCAGCAGCACCAGGCCCATGGTTACGATGCCGGCGGCGGTCAGCTTGGCTTCCAGCGTCAGCGGCGGCACTGGCACGTCGGTTGCGATGCGCTCGCGCAGCGCGTCGCGCTGGGTCCAGTAGAGCGCGGCAAGGGTTGCCACGATGGCCACCAGCGACGGCAGCGTGAAGCGCGCCAGCCATCCCATCAGCGAGGGCATGTGCTCGCCGAAGATGACCAGGTTGGCGGGGTTCGAGATCGGCAGCACGAAGCTGGCGGCGTTGGCGATCAACGCGCAGCTGTACAGGTAGGGCAGGGGATGCTTGACCTTGGCGGCGCGGGTGGCAGCCAGCACGGCCGGCGTGAGCACCACGGCGGTGGCATCGTTGGACATGAACACGGTGACCAGGGCGCCGAAGCCATAGACCAGCAGGAACAGCCGCCGTGCCGATCCTCCTGCCTGTCGCACCGCCACGGCCGCCACATGGTCGAACAGCCCGGTCTTGCGCGCCAGTTCCGACACCAGCATCATGCCGCCGAGAAAGAGGTAGACGTCATAGCCGCGCGCCACGGCGGCCATGGCATCCGGCACGGCAAGCAGCCCGGTCACGCACAGCAGCAGCGCGCCAGCTACCGCCCAGAAGGCCTCCGGCAGCCGGAACGGCCGCGTGATGACGCCCGCGGTGGTGGTGGCTGCCACCGCCCAGATCAAGGGGCCGCTGTAGGGAGAGAGATTCATCGGAGCCATTCGGGCAGCAGGCGGGGTCAGGTTGTGGGCTGAGATGCGCGGGGCGGCACCCCGGCCGGGACAGGGCTCAAGGCTCTGACGGACTCGGCGGCGCCTGTGGTGCCTGTGGTGCCGGTTGTGCCGGTTGTGCCGGTTGTGCCGATTGCGCTGGTTGCGCTGGTCGCGCCGGTAGTGTCGGTGAGTGCCGGGCCTGCCTCCGGATCGGCGTCCGCCGGCGGGGCCGGGAAGCCAAGCGCGGCAATGCCGTGGCTGCCGTCGGCGTATTCCGGGTAGACCCAGTCATCGCCGTTGCGCACGAGGTCCTTGGGCGCAACGAATTCCGCCTCGGGCTGGCCGGCCAGGCGGCCTTCCATGTAGCTGGCCCAGATCGGCAGGGCCGTGGTGGCGCCGAACTCGTGCCGGCCCAGGCTGCGGTTGTCGTCGAACCCCATCCACGCCACCGTGACGATGCCCGACGCGTAGCCGGCAAACCAGCCATCGACCGAATCGTTGGTGGTGCCGGTCTTGCCGGCCACGTCCGCGCGCCGCAGGTAGCGTTGCAGGCCCGCGCCGGTGCCGCTGGTCACCACGCTGTGCAGCAGGCTGTTCATCACATAGGCATTGCGCTCGGGAATCACGCGCTGCGGCTGGGGCTCGCTGTCGGCGGAGAACAGCACGTTGCCCGCGCCGTCGCTGATGCGCTCGATCAGGTAGGGCTCGGTGCGGTAGCCTTCGCTGGCGAAGACGCCATAGGCGGCGGCCAGCCGCAGCGGCGTGGTGGTGCCGGTGCCCAGCGCCATCGGCAGGTAGCGCGGCAGGCGCTGCTCGGAGAAGCCGAACTTGCCGGCGTAGTCCACGGCATAGGGAATGCCGATGGCTTGCAAGGTCCGGATGGCAGGCAGGTTGCGCGACTGCGCCAGCGCCTGGCGCACGCTCAAGGCGCCCAGGAAGCGGCCATCGTCGTTGCCCGGCTGCCAGCGCGACGACACATCCAGCGGAGCATCGTTGATCAGCGTGGTGGCCGACACGCCGCGCTCGAGCGCGGCGGAATAGATGAACGGCTTGAAGGTCGAGCCCGGCTGGCGCAGCGCCTGCGTGGCATGGTTGAAGCGGCTGGTGGCAAAGTCCGCGCCGCCGATCATGGCTTCGATGGCGCCAGATTTGCTGTCCAGCGAGACCAGCGCGGCTTGTGGCGCTGCTTGCTGGCCATGGCGCTTGCCGTACTGGTCCAGGCCCGCGTGCACGGCCTCGTAAGCCAGGCTTTGCCTGACCGACGATACCGTGGTGTAGACGTTGAGGCCGCGCGTATAGGCGGCTTCGCCAAAGCGGTCGTAGGCGAGCTGGCGGGCCAGTTCCGCCACGTACTCGGCGTGCCCGTCAAAGCGGCCGTTATGCGAGCCGGCCACCTTGAGCGTTTCCGCGCGGGCCGCCTGGTACTGCTGGTGCGAGATCATGCCGAGCGCCTGCATCCGTCCCAGCACATACTGCTGGCGCAGCTTGGCGCGCGGGAAGTTGACCACGGGATTCATCGTCGACGGCGCCTTGGGCAGGCCCGCCAGCATCGCGGTTTCCGCCAGCGACAGCGCATCCAGCGGCTTGCCGAAGTACGCCTGCGCCGCGCTGCCGAAGCCATAGGCATGCTCGCCCAGGTAGACCTGGTTCATGTACAGCTCGAGGATGCGGTCTTTCGGCAGGGAGCTGTCGATCTTCCAGGCCAGCAGGATTTCATACCATTTGCGCGCGAGCGTTTTCTCGCGCGACAGGTAGAAATTGCGCGCCACCTGCATGGTGATGGTGGACGCACCCTGGGCGTAGCCTTCGCCGATATTGGCGAGCGCGGCGCGGAAGATCCCGGGGATATCCACGCCGGCGTGCTGGTAGAACTGATCGTCTTCCGCCGCCAGCAGGGCGTTGGACATCTGCTTGGGCATGCGCTCCAGCGGGACGAATTCGCGGTGCTCGTTGCCGAACTCGCCAATCAGCACGTTGTCGCTGGTGAATATCCTCAGCGGCAGGTCGGGACGATAGTCCCGCAGCGCATCGACGGCGGGGAGTTGACGAAGGCTCACCACGGCGGCGAACCCGACTAGCAGGGTGGAGGCCGCAGCAAGCGCCAGAGTGACGCTTGCTGCCTTTACTACGACTCTTTTCATGCGCGCATTCTACCTTGGGGCGAACACGGGGAAGCCGGCCACGCCGTCCGGGGCTTCCGCCGCTGCCGATTCCGCGTCATCGGCCCGGGGCACTTCCGTCGCAACCGGCCGCGTGCCGGGCCGGCCCACCCGCTGCGCGAATTCCGCCAGCGCGTGCCAGGTCCCGGGCTGCTCGATGATGGTGAAATGGTTGGTGCCTGGCATCATCTGCCGCGCCACTTGGCCGGGCCAGGCTGCGATCAGGCGCTCCGAGCATTCGTGGGGCACCACCTCGTCGACCTCGGCCAGCAGCACCTTGGTGCTCTGCACCACCTTCTTGCAGTGGGCGATCGAATCGAAGTGATGGCGCATCAGTTGCCGCAGCGGCACCAGCGGGAAGCGCTTGCGCACGATCTCCAGCATGGAGTCGTAAGGCGTGATCAGCTGCAGGCTCTCGAAATCCTGCAAATCCGCCAGCTGGATGGCCACGCCGGTGCCAAGGCTGCGGCCGACCACATGCACGCGCGTGCCGGGGAACATGCGGCGCAGGTGCAGCAGGAACTGGCTGGCGTCCGCTACGGCGGCTGGCTCGGAGGGCTGGCCGTCCGAGTGGCCCAGGCCGCGGTAGTCCATGGTGGCAAAGCCCACGCCCGGCGGCAGCCAGGCCAGGTGTTGCATGGTGTCCAATACATCCTCGCCGCGGCCGGGCAGGTAGAACAGCAGGTCGCGCGCGGTTTGTGCGTCCCGCACGGTTTCCCCGGTTTCCGCGTCCTGGACGCCCTGGGTGCCGTAGACATAGCCGCGCAGGAAACCGCCCGGCACCTCATGCGAGTAAGCGGAAATGCCCGCGGGCAGGTCCCGCGGCGGGCGGCGGCGGGCGTCGAACAACAGCCTGTCCTGGTTCAGCGTGAGGTAGGTCCAGTAGCAGGTAAAGCCGCCTGCGGTCAGCAGGATGGCGGCGAGGGCCTTGCGTGAGTGGGATGGCATGGGTTCGGAGGGTTTGTTCTTCCTGGCTTTACAGCGCAATGCGGGGCGTTTCTCAGCGTCGCCTGGATCATTTCCAAAGGAGCACGGCATTCGACCGGGCAAGGCGCCTGCAAGTTCTTGTACGATACGCCTCACATCAACGGCGGCCGGTGCGGCCGCGCACGGAGCCAAGGGCATGCCCGACCAAAACGACCAGAAGGACCTGCAAAAAGATGAAAAAAACCGCGCCGAAGAAGCCCAGGCAATGGAGCGCGTAGTCAACGCCACCCGCCAGGTGCAGGTGGCCTTTACCGCCTTGCAAGGGCAGTTTGCGCCGCAGGGCAGCGGCAAACCGTCAAAAATGGCGCTGCAGACCTTCGACGCTTCGCTGCAGGCGCTGGAAGATGCGCAAGCGGCATTCGACGACGTGCTGAACGACCTGCTCGACGGCAAGCGCTGAACCCGGCGGGCGGCATGTCCGGCGCTCAGTGTGCCGGATAGGCCGCCACCTCGATCAGGTTCCCGTCCGGGTCGCGGCAATAGGCCGAGGTCATCGGGCCGAGCGCGCCGGTGCGGGCCGCCGGCCCGGCCTCGATCGGCACATGGTGCGCAATCCAGTGCGCGATCACGCTTTCCAGCGTGTTGCGGGTGATAAAGCAGAGATCGTCGCTGCCGGCGGTAGGGTGGACGCCGGTGAACCACGCCACGGTGTCCGTGCCGATCGGGCGCAGGTTGATCTTCTGCTGGCCAAAGCGCACCGAGACCCGCTTGCCGGTGCGCGACGCGAAGTCCTCGCGCTGCATGCCCAGCACGCTCTCGTACCACGCCGCGCTGGTCTCCACGTCCTTCACGTTCAGGACGATATGGTCGAAGCGATCTATCACAATGCTCATCATGCGCCTTTCGGGGGAGTGAATCGGGAGGGGCGCGAGCGCGCTCGCGCGTGC
>NZ_BAAILO010000607.1:24992-28678 GCF_054589115.1 Cupriavidus sp. 8B
TAAGGTTTGGCGGCAAGGTCGCCACGCCGCCAGACAGGCCGGCACATAGACGGCCCGACCCGGCCACGCCGGGATCCAGAACAGGAGACCTGCCGCTATGAGCAGCACGCTTGCCAGCCACGCCGCCACGCCGGACGCCGATCCGGAGCGCCGCATCCTGATTGCCCGCGCGCATGCGCGCTCGACCAGTTTCGGCCTCGAAGCCACCCATGCGGCGGACTATCAATCGCTGGGCATGCGCGCGCTGCACGAACTGGTCGACGCCAACCAGTTGCTGTACAAGCACGCGCTGCCGGTCATGGAAACCTTGCACGCGCAGATCGCCAATACCGAGAGCATGGTGCTGCTGACCGACAGCGGCGGCGTGATCCTGCACAGCCTGGGCGACGGCGATTTTGCCGACCGGGCCAGGCGCGTGGCATTGGCGCCGGGCGTATCGTGGGCGGAGTCGAGCAAGGGCACCAACGCCATCGGCACCGCGCTGGCCGAGGCCCGGCCGACGGTGATCCATGCCGACGAGCATTTCCTGCGCGCCAACCGTACGCTGACCTGTTCCTGCGTGCCGATCTCCGGGCCGTTTGGCCAGGTGCTGGGCGCACTCGATGTGAGCGGCGATCACCGCGGCTTCCACAAGCACACCATGGCGCTGGTGCGCATGTCGGCGCAGATGATCGAGAATCATCTGTTTGCCACGCATTTCACCGATGCCGCGCTGGTGCGCTTTCACGCGCGGCCGGAGTTCGTCGGTACGTTGTTCGAAGGCATGGCGGCATTCGCGGCCGATGGCACCTTCCTGGCGGCCAACCGCAGCGGGCTGTTCCAGCTCGGCCTGTCGCCCGATACGCTGGACCGCCAGAACTTTGCCGCCTTGTTCGGCATGCCGCTGGGCGCCGCGCTCAAGCAGGGCTTTGATGCGTCTGGCCAGTTGTTGACGCTGACCCTGCCAAGCCGTGTGCTCGTGTTCGCGCGGATGTCGCTGCTCGCGCCGCCGCGCCGCGCGCAGGCGGCGCGTGCATCGACATCGGCAACCGCCACGGCGCTGGCCGCCCTCGATACCGGGGACGCCCGCATGGCCGCCGTGCTGCAGCGGGTCGACAAGGTGCGCGGCCGCGATATTCCCATCCTGGTGCTGGGCCGCACCGGTACCGGCAAGGAATGGCTGGCGCGCGCCATCCATCGCGACTCGCCACGCAGCGCCGCGCCGTTCGTCGCCGTGAATTGCGCGTCGATCCCGGAGTCCCTGATCGAGGCGGAGCTGTTCGGCTACGAGGACGGCGCCTTCACCGGCGCGCGCCGGCGCGGCAGCCCGGGCAAGCTGGTGCAGGCGCACGGCGGTACCTTGTTCCTTGACGAGATTGGCGACATGCCGCTGGCGCAGCAAGTGCGGCTGATGCGCGTGCTGCAGGAGCGCGCCGTGACCCCGCTGGGGGGCGCCCACGCGATTCCCGTGGACCTGCGCATCATCTGCGCCACCCACCGCGACCTGCGCGCGATGATCGCGGCCGGCACCTTCCGCGAGGATCTGTACTACCGCATCAATGCGCTATCGGTGACGCTGCCCGTGCTGCGCGAGCGCACCGACCTGCCGGTGCTGGTGGAGCGCATCTTGGCGCAGCAACTCGCGCAGGCCGAGCATGGCGAGCACGGCGATGGGCATCCAACCCGCGTTGCGGCGGATGTGCTGGCGCATTTCCAGCGCCATCCCTGGCCGGGCAACCTGCGCCAGATGGTCAACGTGCTGCGCACGGCGGCCATCATGGCCGAAGGCGAAGACGAGATCCGCGTGGAGCATTTGCCCGAGGATTTCGCGCAGGAGTTGATGCTCGCGGAGAATGGCGACGCCGAGCCAGACTTCATGCCCATGACACCCATGACACCCATGACGCCCGCCAGTACCCCCGAGCGCCTGCGCGATCGGGAAGCCGCCATGATCCACCAGGCGCTGGCGCGCCACGGCGGCAATGTCAGCCTGGCCGCGCGCGAGCTGGGGCTGTCGCGGAACACGATTTACCGGCGGCTGAAACGCGGCGCTTGAGAGCCGGGCGCGCTGAGGTTTGCGGCGCCGCGTGTTCGCTCCCTCTCCCACAAAGTGGGAGAGGGAGCGACAGCCGTCGTCATTCCCGATGGTTTTGGCGCATCCTGCCAGCTTTGCCCAGCGCTTCAGAGCGCGGGTTCCCGCTCCAACCTCCGCGCTTCCTCATCGCTGAACAACTCCGATCGCGTCAAAAACCGCATCCCGGTGGGCCCCTCCAGCGAAAACATCCCACCCGACCCGGCCACCACATCAATCACCAGCCGCGTGTGCTGCCAGTACTCGAACTGCGCGCGTGTCATGTAGAACTTCGCGCCGCCGATTTCGCCGAGGCAGACATCGGCCTCGCCAACGATCAGCTCGCCGTCCGGGTAGCACATCGGCGCGCTGCCGTCGCAGCAGCCGCCCGACTGATGGAACATCAATGCGCCGTGCTGCGCGCGCAGGCGCTCGATCAACGCCAGCGCGGCAGGCGTGGCGACGACGCGCTGCACGGCGTCAGGTGACTGGGTGTCGGGCATCGGGCGGCTCCTTGCCTTCGGATGGCAACTTCGGACGGCTACTTCGGATAGCTAATGTCAGGCGGCAAAATCCATGACGACGCGGCCTTCGATATCGCCTGCGCGCATGCGCGTGAAGATCTCGTTGATCTTCTCCAGCGGCGCGGTGGACACGGTCGCTTTGACGGCCCCGTGTGCGGCAAAGTCCAGTGACTCCTGCAAGTCGCTGCGCGTGCCGACGATGGAGCCGCGGATGGTGATGCCCTTGAGCACTACGTCGAAGATCGGCGTGGGGAAGTCGCCCGGGGGCAAGCCATTGAGCGCCACCGTGCCGCCACGCCGGACCATGCCGATAGCCTGGCCGAATGCCTTGGGCGAGACTGCCGTCACCAGCGCGCCGTGCGCACCGCCGATTTCCTTCTGGAGGAATGCCACGGGATCCGTAGTCAGTGCATTGACCGTAACCTCGGCACCGAGCTTGCGCGCGAGCTCCAGCTTCTTGTCGTCGATATCCACCGCCGCCACGCGCAACCCCATGGCGCGCGCATACTGCACCGCCACATGGCCAAGCCCGCCGATGCCGGAGATCACCACCCATTGGCCGGGCCGCGTATCGGTGACTTTCAGGCCCTTGTAGACGGTCACGCCCGCACAAAGAATCGGCGCGATTTCCACAAAACCCACGCTGTCGGGCAACAGGCCAACGTAGTTGGGATCGGCCACCACATATTCGCCATAGCCGCCGTTGACCGAGTAGCCGGTGTTCTGTTGCTTCTCGCACAGGGTCTCCCAGCCTTGCAGGCAGTGCTCGCAGTAGCCGCAGGCGCTGTACAGCCAGGGCACGCCGACGCGATCGCCTTCCTTCACGCGGGACACGCCCGCGCCCACCGCCGAGACATAGCCCACCCCTTCGTGGCCGGGAATAAAGGGCAGGGTAGGCTTGACCGGCCAGTCGCCTTCGGCGGCATGGAGGTCGGTGTGGCATACGCCGGAGGCTTCAATCTTGACCTGGATCTGCCCGCGCCCGGGTTGCGGCACGGGCACTTCGTCGATCGTGAGCGGGGCGCCGAATTCGCGCACCACGGCGGCTTTCATCATCGCTGTCATCTCGACTCCTGATGCTGTTGGCAAGGACGCCCGCGCTGCCGGCCGGG
>NZ_BAAILO010000607.1:28768-40518 GCF_054589115.1 Cupriavidus sp. 8B
GCGCGGGCGTCATGCCGATCATGGCATGGGCGCAGGCGCCCATTCTTGCGCTATATCAAAAGAAGCCGAGCGCGTTGGGGCTGTAGCTCACCAGCAGGTTCTTGGTCTGCTGGTAGTGGTCCAGCATCATCCGATGGTTCTCGCGCCCGATGCCGGATTGCTTGTAGCCACCAAAGGCCGCGTGCGCCGGATAAGCGTGGTAGCAATTGGTCCATACGCGGCCCGCCTGGATGCCGCGGCCCATGCGGAAGGCACGCGCGCCATCGCGCGTCCATACGCCGGCGCCCAGGCCATAGAGCGTATCGTTGGCGATGGCCAGTGCCTCTTCCTCATCCTTGAAGGTGGTCACCGAGACCACCGGGCCAAAGATCTCCTCCTGGAAGATGCGCATCTTGTTGTGACCCGCGAACACCGTGGGCTTGACGTAGTAGCCGCTGGACAGGTCGCCGCCCAGCGCATTGCGCTCGCCGCCGATCAGGCATTGCGCGCCTTCCTGCTTGCCCAGGTCGATGTACGACAGGATCTTCTCGAGTTGCTCCTGCGAGGCCTGCGCGCCGATCATGGTGGCCTTGTCGAGCGGATGGCCCTGCTTGATCGCCGCCACGCGCTTGAGCGCGCGTTCCATGAAGCGCTCGTAGATCGATTCCTGGATCAGCGCGCGCGATGGGCAGGTGCAGACTTCGCCCTGGTTCAGCGCGAACATGGTGAAGCCTTCCAGTGCCTTGTCGAAGTACGCATCGTCGGCGGACAGCACATCCTCGAAGAAGATGTTGGGCGATTTGCCGCCCAGCTCGAGCGTGACCGGGATCAGGTTCTGCGAGGCGTACTGCATGATCAGCCGGCCGGTGGTGGTCTCGCCCGTGAACGCGATCTTGCTGATGCGCGAGCTGGAAGCCAGCGGCTTGCCGGCTTCCAGGCCAAAGCCGTTGATCACGTTGAGCACGCCCGGCGGCAGCAGGTCGCCGATGATTTCCATCAGCACCAGGATCGAGGCCGGGGTTTGCTCGGCCGGCTTGAGCACCACGCAATTGCCCGCGGCCAGCGCGGGCGCGAGTTTCCACGTGGCCATCAGGATCGGGAAGTTCCATGGGATGATCTGGCCGACCACGCCCAGCGGCTCATGGAAGTGATAGGCCACGGTCTCGTGGTCGATCTCGGAGATGCCGCCTTCCTGCGCGCGGATGCAGCCGGCGAAGTAGCGGAAGTGATCCACCGCCAGCGGCAGGTCGGCCGCCGTGGTTTCGCGGATTGGCTTGCCGTTGTCGATGGTCTCGGCCACCGCCAGCGTGACCAGGTTGGCCTCGATGCGGTCGGCGATGCGGTTCAGGATGCGGGCGCGTTCGGTGGTGGAGGTGCGGCCCCAGGCGTCCTTGGCACGGTGCGCGGCGTCCAGCGCGGCGTCCACGTCCTTCTGGTTGGAGCGCGGCACGCGCGTGAAGGGCTTGCCGGTGATCGGCGAGATCGCTTCAAAGTACTGGCCATCGGCCGGGGCCACCCAGGCGCCGCCGATATAGTTTTCGTACTGTTCCTTGTAGGGATACGCAACGCCCAGCTGGGCGATTTCCGCCATGTTCATGTCTCTCTCCGTGTTGTGATGTCTGTCGTGCCGCTCTTGTTCGCGCACAAGCATCCATCCGCAAAAGCTGTGCCCGGTGGGCACGGCGCCGCGAGAACGGGAAAACCACGTAAAACCTGGCGGGGGAGGGCTATGCCGGCTGCTGCCGGTGTGTCACGGTGCGCCGAGGTGTGCCAATCTGGAGCAGTGCGTGGCGTCCTGGCACAGTGGACACAGTGGATGGGGGCCTAGCTGCCGCTGGCATGGATCAGGAACTCGCGCAGCGCATCGGCGGGTTTGTCCAGCTTGCGCCCGGGTTGCCACAGCAGCCCAAGCTCCATGTCAGGCACGCCTTCGGCGATCGGCCGCGCCTCGATCTGCTTGCCCTCCAGCGACCACGGGCGGTACACCATGTCGGACAGCACGGTCACGCCGAAGCTGTGCGCCACCAGCCCGCGCAACCCCTCCATCGAACTGGTGCGAAACGCGATCGACGGCGTCAGCCGCTTGCTGCGCCAGTAGCGCAGCGTGGAGCGCTCGCCTTCGTCCACCGTCAGCAGGATGTAGGGGTGCGCCGCGATGTCCTTCAGCGTCAGCCTGGGCAGCGCCAGCAGCGGGTGCGACGGCGAAGCCCATAGCTGGCGCCGCGAGCGGATCAGCGTGTGGTGGGCAAAGCGTTGCAGCCTCTCGATATTGGACAGCAGCCCGATGCCAAGCTCGATCTCGCCGGCCAGCACCGCGCGCTCGATGCCGGGACGGTCCATGTCGTGGAGGTCGAAATCGATATCCGGGTAGTTGGTGCGAAACCGCGCCAGCAGGCCCGGCAGCAGGTAGCCCAGCACGGTGTAGGACGCCGCCAGGCGCACCGTGCCGCTCAGGTTGTGGGCCTGGAAGCGCGGCTCGCGCAGCGTGTCCTGCACAGCGTCCAGGATCTGCCGGGCACGCTGGTGCAGCCGGTGGCCCTCAGCCGTCAGCGCCACGCCGTGCGGCAGGCGGTCAAAGAGGCGCACGCCAAGCTGCTGCTCCAGCGTCAACACGGCATTGGTAATGGCCGATTGCGACACATGCTCGGCGGTGGCGGCCATGGAGAACTGGCCGGTTTCCGCCGCCGCGGCGAAGTAGCGGAACTGCCGCAGGGTGATTTCCTTGGCGATGCGCTGCCCGCCGTCTTCCTTCCCGCGCCGTTCTTTCGCCATATGGCACCTCGCTATGCGTTTTTCGGATACCAGCTCTCTGAATTCATGATTTTACGATATCGGCCGGCCTTCCTACACTCAGCTACAGCCCACAAGAGCACACGGAGACAGCATCGATGAATGCCCCCCTATCCCCAGCCCAGCAAGATGCGCTAGCGTCGGT
This sequence comes from Cupriavidus sp. 8B, assembly GCF_054589115.1. Classification (NCBI taxonomy): domain Bacteria; kingdom Pseudomonadati; phylum Pseudomonadota; class Betaproteobacteria; order Burkholderiales; family Burkholderiaceae; genus Cupriavidus; species Cupriavidus sp. 8B. Next base: position 31,683 of record NZ_BAAILO010000607.1, read on the forward strand.
TTCCCTCGACGACAAATACACCCTGGAAAAAGGCCGCGTCTATCTCAGCGGCACCCAGGCGCTGGTGCGCCTGCCCATGTTGCAAAAGGCGCGCGACCTTGCCGCCGGGCTGAATACGGCGGGCTTTATCTCCGGCTATCGCGGCTCCCCGCTCGGCGGTGTGGACCAGGCACTGTGGAAGGCCAAGAAGCACCTGGCCGCCAGCGACGTGGTGTTCCAGCCCGGCGTGAACGAGGACCTGGCCGCCACCGCCGTATGGGGCACCCAGCAGGTCAACCTGTTCCCGGACGCGAAGCGCGACGGCGTGTTCTCGATGTGGTACGGCAAGGGCCCGGGGGTGGACCGCTCCATCGACGTGCTCAAGCACGCCAACTCGGCCGGATCCGCCAAGCATGGCGGCGTGCTGGTGCTGGCGGGGGATGACCACGCCGCCAAGTCGTCCTCGGTGGCGCACCAGTCCGAGCACGTGTTGCTGGCCTCCGGCATTCCGGTGCTGTACCCGTCCAATGTGCAGGAATACCTCGACTACGGCTTGCACGGCTGGGCCATGAGCCGCTACTCCGGCCTGTGGGTGTCGATGAAATGCGTGACCGACGTGGTGGAATCCACCGCCTCGGTGGAGGTCGATCCGGATCGCGTGAAGATCGTGCTGCCCGAGGACTTTGCCATGCCGGAGGGCGGCCTCAATATCCGCTGGCCCGATCCGCCGCTGGCGCAGGAAGCCCGCCTGCTCGACCACAAATGGTATGCGGCGCTGGCCTATATCCGCGCCAACAAGCTCAACCGCGTGGTGCTGGATTCGCCCAACGCGCGCTTCGGCATCATGACCGCCGGCAAGGCCTACCTCGACGTGCGCCAGGCACTGTCGGACCTCGGCCTGGACGATGACACCTGCCGCCGCATCGGCATCCGCGTGTTCAAGGTAGGCTGCGTGTGGCCGCTGGACGCGCACGACGCGCGCGAGTTCGCCACCGGCCTGGAAGAGATCCTGGTGGTGGAAGAAAAGCGCCAGATCCTCGAATACGCGCTCAAGGAAGAACTCTACAACTGGCGCGACGACGTGCGCCCCAAGGTCTACGGCAAGTTCGACGAACGTGGCAACCACGGCGGCGAATGGTCGCTGCCGCGCGGCAACTGGCTGCTGCCCGCGCACTACGAGCTATCGCCCGCGCTGATCGCCAAGGCCATCGCCACCCGCCTGGAGAAGAGCGACCTGCCGTCCGACGTGCGCGACCGCATTGCCGCGCGCGTGGCGCTGATCGAGGCCAAGGAGCGCGAAGCCGCGCGCCCGCGCATCTCGGTGGAGCGCAAGCCCTGGTTCTGCTCGGGCTGCCCGCACAACACCTCGACCCGCGTGCCTGAAGGCTCGCGCGCGCTGGCTGGCATCGGCTGCCACTATATGGCGATGTGGATGGACCGCAATACCGATACCTTCAGCCAGATGGGTGGAGAGGGCGTGGCGTGGACCGGGCAGATGCATTTCACCGGCGAGAAGCATGTGTTCGTCAACCTTGGCGACGGCACCTACTTCCACTCTGGCCTGCTGGCAATCCGCGCGGCCATTGCGTCCAAGGCTTGCATCACCTACAAGATCCTGTTCAACGACGCCGTGGCGATGACCGGCGGCCAGCCCGTGGACGGTATCCTGACCGTGCCGCAGATTGCGCACCAGGTGCTGGCTGAAGGCGCCAGCAAGATCGTGGTGGTGACCGACGAGCCGCAGAAGTACGGCGACGGCAGCATGCTGCCCGGCGGCGTCACCGTGCACCACCGCGACCAGCTGGACGAGATCCAGGTCCAGCTGCGCGACACCGCCGGCGTCACCATCCTGATCTACGACCAGACCTGCGCCACCGAAAAGCGCCGCCGCCGCAAGCGCGGCACCATGGCCGATCCGGCCAAGCGGGCCTTTATCAACGACGCGGTGTGCGAAGGCTGCGGCGACTGCTCGGTCAAGTCCAACTGCCTGTCGGTGGAGCCACTGGAAACGCCCCTGGGCACCAAGCGCAAGATCAACCAGTCCTCCTGCAACAAGGATTTCTCCTGCGTGAACGGCTTTTGCCCGAGCTTTGTCACGGCCGAAGGCGCGCAGGTGCGCAAGCCTGTTGCGGCGGGCGGCAAGGGCGCGGGCGCCGATTTCGGCGCGCTGCCGCAGCCGGTGCTGCCCGTGCTGGAGCGGCCCTATGGCGTGCTGGTAACGGGCGTCGGCGGCACCGGCGTGGTCACCATCGGCGGCCTGCTGGGCATGGCTGCCCACCTGGAAAGCAAGGGCGTGACCGTGCTCGACATGGCCGGACTGGCGCAGAAGGGCGGCGCGGTGATCAGCCACGTGCAGATCGCGCCGACTCCCGCCGCGCTGCACGCCACCCGCATCGCCACCGGCGAAGCGCGCCTGGTGATCGGCTGCGACGCCATCGTCTCGGCCTCGCCCGAGGTCTTGTCCAAGACCCGGGTCGACATGACCGCAGCCGCCATCAACAGCGCCAATACGCCGACTGCGGACTTCATCAAGAACCCGAACTGGAAATTCCCGGGCGCCTCGGCCGAGCAGGACCTGCGCGCCAGCGTCGGTGGGGCCTGCGCCTTTATCGACGCCAACGCCTGGGCCGTGAAGTTGCTGGCGGATTCGATCTACTCCAACCCACTGCTGCTGGGCTTTGCGTGGCAGAAGGGCTGGGTCCCGCTGCAGCGCGACAGCCTGGTACGGGCCATCGAACTCAACGGCGTGTCGGTCGAGAAGAACCTGCTGGCTTTCGACTGGGGCCGCTATCTCGCGCACCACGGCGAGGCGGCACTTGCCGCGCAACTGCAGACCACGCCGCGTGCCCAGGTGGTGGCCATGCCGGAAACGCTGGATAGCGTCATCCGCCAGCGCGAGGCCTTGCTCACGGCTTACCAGAACTCGGCGTACGCAGCCCGGTACCGTGCCGTGGTCGACAGCGTACGCGCCGCCGAAAAGCGCGTCGGTGCCAACGGCCGGCTGCCGCTGACCGAAGCTGTTGCGCGCAATCTCGCCAAGCTGATGGCCTACAAGGACGAATACGAGGTGGCCCGCCTGTATGCCGACCCCGCTTTCCTCGACAAGCTGCGCGCGCAGTTCGAGGGCGAGCCTGGCCGTGACTATCAATTGAGCTTCCACCTGGCGCCCCCGTTGCTGGCCAGGCGGGACTCGCATGGCCACCTGGTCAAGCGCCGTTTCGGCCCGGCCATGCTCACGGTCTTCCGCCTGCTGGCACGCGCCAAGGGCCTGCGTGGCACCGCCTTCGATGTGTTCGGCAAGACCGCCGAGCGGCGCTCGGAACGCAAGCTGATCGAGGACTACTTCGCGATGGTAGAGGAGTTCGGCGCGACGCTGAGCGCGGATCGCCTGGATACGGCGGTGGCACTGGCGAGCTTGCCCGATGACATCCGGGGCTTCGGGCATGTCAAGGAAGCCAATCTGGAGAAGGTGGCTGCGCGGCGGGTGGTGTTGCTGGCGCAGTATCGCGGGGAAGCGGCGCGGGTCGCGGCCTGAGCTGGGCGGCGCTGGATTCACGGCGCGGATCAGGATGGCGAACGCCCGCCCTCTCCCCCGGCCCCTCTCCCACAAGTGGGAGAGGGGAGCAAACCGACGGGAATAGAGAACCATTCGGTGTAGCCGTGATTTCCGCCGGCCAGGCGGAAATCACCCACGCGCGATGCGCAGCGAGCCGTGGCGCCTTTCATCTCCCGTTATGCGGCGCGGAAAAGAGGGACCCATGTCTGAGCATCGCCCTAAGGCGATGTGAGTTTGGGTCCCGGCCGCTCTTTTGGCTTGCCGACGAGGAGTCTTTCGCCGCATCCGGGTCGCCTTCTTTGCCTACTTTCTTGGCGTTGGCGAGACAAGAAAGTAGGTCGCCTCCCCGCAGGGGAGGTGAAACTGCCTTTGACTTTAAGCTTTTGACGTTAAGCAGTTGAATTTGCAGTGAAGCAGCACGGATGGTGAACAAGTAGGCATCCGAGAGCCAACGCCACATCCAACACCCGCCCTCTCCCGCGCAGCGGATGAGGGGCAGGGGGAGAGGGCGGGCGCTCGCAGCAGCGCAAGCTCCCAATCATGCGCTGCCCCGCCTTACCGGGGCTGAAACACAATAATCGCCATCCCCGCAATCGCCACCGTCACCCCGGCCAGATCCCAGTGGCTAGGCTTCACCCCATCCACCAGCCAAAGCCACACAATCGCCACCGCAATATAAATCCCGCCATAAGCCGCATAGACCCGCCCGGAGGCATCCGGGTGCAGCGACAGCAGCCAGGCGAACAGCGCCAGCGACAGCGCGCCAGGCACCAGCAGCCAAGCGCTAGCGCCTTGGCGCAGCCACAGGTAGGGGAAATAGCAGCCCAGTATTTCCGCGCAGGCCGTGACGAGGTAAAGGGCGAAGGTTTTCATGTTGCGGATGCCGGTGCTTTGACAGCCTGGCTGGCGTTCTCGCCGTCGTCCTTCTTCACCCGCTTGCGCGCAGCCGGCTGCCGCTTGCCGCCACCCAATTCCCCACCCTTGTAAGGCACCCGCCCCGACGGCACTACCGCCGACGCCAGTTCCACATGTCCTTCCTGGTCGTCAAAGAACATATGCGCGCCGAACGCCTGCAGCACCTGGTCCTTGGGCAAGCCGCCGAGGAAGAAGGCCTCGTCGATGCTGACGTTCCAGGCGCGCAGGGTATGCACCACCCGCGTATGCGCCGGGCTGTTGCGTGCCGTGACGATGGCGATGCGCACCGGGCACTCGCCGGGCTGGAAGTGCGACTGGATCTCCGCCAGCCGGAGCAGCAGCTTGGCGAACGGCCCTTCGGCCATGGCCTTGTGGCGGTGCTTCTGCTCATGCCGGACAAAGGCTTCCAGTCCTTTTTGCTTGAAGATCTGCTCGGATTCCGGTGAAAACAGCACGGCATCGCCGTCGAAGGCAATGCGGATCTGGCCGGCGGGGGCGTGATAGTCGGCGGGCGCGGCGTACAGTTGGGCGGCGGCCACGCCGCCGTCGATGGCGGCTTGTACGTCGGTGGCCTCGCGCGAGAGGAACAGGTCCACCTTGAAGGCATGCAGGTAGCGCGAGATCGGCTCGCCGCCGGTGAACGCCGCGCGGGTGATGTCCAGCCGGTGGGTCTCGATGGCGTTGAAGGCGCGCAGCCCGGTGTCGGGCGAATTGCGCGAGATCACCACCACTTCCACCAGCCGCCGGCCGGGGATCAGGTTATTGAGCCCGAGCAGCGCCTGCACCAGCGGGAACGCGGTGCCCGGCAGCAGGGGCTCGTCCTCATGCTGGCGCTGGTAGGCGGAGTAGGACGCCACCCCCTCGGATTGATAGATGCCGTTCTCGTGCTCGAGGTCGAACAACGCCCGGGACGAGATGCCGATGACGAGTTTGTCTGTGAGATCGTAGGCCATGCCGCAGTATAAAGGCAGACGATTCGACACTGGCGGCGCGCACGGGTCGAGCTGCAGTAGCAACCTGCGGCAGGACAGGGCTTCAGCCCATTGCGAAGCCATCCTTCAGCGTCTCGCGCAGGTAGTCCACGAACACGCGGACGGCGCGCGGCAGGTAGGGGCTGTAAGGGCGGATGGCGAAAAGGTGGTCCCCAAAGGCCCCTGCCGAGCGCCAGTTGGGCAGGACCTTGACCAGCCTGCCGGCGGCCACGTCCGCCTGGGCGGTGAAATCCGGCAGCAGGGCGATGCCCAGCCCGCCCAGCGCCGCCTCGCGCAGGGCTTCGCTGTTGTTGGCGGCAAAGCTGCCATGTATGGCCACGCTGCGCCGGGGGCCCGCGCCGCGCACCGGCTCGAAGCTCCAGGTGGGTGATTCGCCCCGCCGGAAATAGTGCAGGCAAGCATGCCTGGCCAGATCCTCCGGGTTTTCCGGCGCGCCATGGCGCTTCAGGTAGCTGCGCGTTGCCACCAGGACCGTGCTCGTGCGGCATAGCGTCCAGGCAATATGCGTATCCGGCGCCACCGAGGCATGCCGGATCGCCAGGTCGAAACCCTCCTGCGCCAGCGAGGTGAACTTGTCGGAGAACTCCATCTCGATCCGCACTTCCGGGTAGGTCTTCAGGAAGGCCGGGATGCGCGGGACGATCTGCTGGCGGCCCAGCGCCACCGGCGCCGTTACCCGCAGCAAGCCGCGCGGCTCGCCGGCAAGATCGCGCACGCCGGCAAAACTGCGCTCGATATCCGAGAAGGCGTTGCGCGTGGTGTCCGCGAGTTGCTGGCCGGCTTCCGTCAGCCGGACGCTGCGTGTGGTCCGCTGCACCAGCGGCACCCCGGCGCTGCGCTCCAGCTCCGCGATCCGCTGGCTCATCGCCCCCTTGCTCACGCCCAGGCGCACGGCCGCGGCCGTGTAGCTGCCGAGCTCACCCAGCACGACCAGCGAGTACAGGTGCGCCCAGTTGGGCTCTTTATTTTCGTCTTCCATCGCGGCATTGTTTACTTTGCTAAACAATGAGTCAAGCCGCGCGGCATTGCTGGGGATGGATGCCCTGACTACACTCGTCGCATTGGCAAATCCCCCTCTCTTTCCTGGAAGGCAATAACGTGAAGACTCCCATCGCATACACCGAAGGCGGCCAGCTCGGCCACTACATCAACGGCAGCCGGGTTGCCAGCGGCAGCGGCCGTGCGCAGGATGTCTTCAACCCCGCCACCGGCGCCGCCGCGCGCACCGTGGCGCTGGGCTCGGTCGACGAAGTCCGCACCGCGGTTGCCGCTGCCGCCGCGGCCTTCCCGGCCTGGGCGGACACGCCCCCGATCCGCCGCGCGCGGGTCATGCAACGCTTCCTGCAGCTGATGAACCAGAATCGCGACACGCTCGCGGCGATGATCACCGCGGAACACGGCAAGGTCTTCTCCGACGCGCAGGGCGAAGTCTCCCGGGGCATCGACATCATCGAATTTGCGTGCGGCATTCCCCAACTGCTCAAGGGTGACTACACGGACCAGGTCAGCACGGGGATGGATAACTGGACGCTGCGCCAGCCGCTGGGGGTGGTCGTTGGCATCACGCCGTTCAACTTCCCCTGCATGGTCCCTTGCTGGATGTTCCCGATCGCGCTGGCGGCCGGCAACACCTTTGTGCTCAAGCCGAGCGAGCGGGATCCCAGCGCCAGCCTGTTCATGGCGGAACTGCTGACCGAAGCCGGCTTGCCGGCCGGCGTGTTCAATGTGGTGCAAGGCGATAAGGTGGTGGTCGATGCCTTGATCGAACATCCTGAAGTCAAGGCGGTGAGCTTTGTCGGCTCCACCCCGATTGCCCAGTACATCAGCGAGCGCGCGGCGCACTTCGGCAAGCGCGTGCAGGCACTGGGCGGCGCCAAGAACCACCTGGTGGTCATGCCCGACGCGGACATCGAGCAAGCCGTGGATGCCTTGATCGGCGCCGGCTACGGCTCGGCTGGCGAGCGCTGCATGGCGATCTCGATTGCCGTGCTGGTCGGCGATGTCGCGGACAAGATCCTCCCGCTGCTGGCCGAGCGCGTGAAGGCACTGGTGATCGGCAACGGCATGAACGCCGAAGCCGAGATGGGCCCCATCGTCACGCGCCAGGCGCTGGAGCGGATCGAGGGCTATGTCGGCCTCGGCGTGGAGGAGGGCGCCACGCTGGTGGTGGACGGCCGCGATTGCCGCGTGCCCGGCCATGAAGGCGGCTTCTTCACGGGCGGCACCTTGTTCGACAACGTGACCCCGGCCATGCGCATCTACCAGGAAGAAATCTTCGGCCCGGTGCTGGGCTGCGTGCGCGTAAAGGATTTTGCCGAGGCCGTGCAACTGGTCAACGACCATGAGTTCGGCAACGGCGTGGCCTGCTACACCAGCGACGGCGGCGTGGCGCGTGAGTTCGCTCGGCGCATCCAGGTCGGCATGGTCGGCATCAACGTGCCCATCCCGGTGCCGATGGCCTGGCACGGCTTTGGCGGCTGGAAGCGCAGCCTGTTCGGCGACACCCACGCGTATGGCGAGGAAGGCGTGCGCTTCTACACCAAGCAGAAGTCCGTGATGCAGCGCTGGCCCGACAGCATCGGCAAGGGTGCCGAGTTCGCCATGCCTACGGCGAAGTAAGCTGCGGGTGGCAGTGGGTTGGCGCGCTAACCCTTGGTCATTGCCGATTGAATGCGCCTTGATCTGAGGCGCGTCTTTAGGGCGGGGTTTTGATGCTCCTAGCTGCTGATGCAGAATAGCGTGAGTGGGCGATGTTTTAGCGCTTCTAGCTGCTGTCGCGGCTGTACGGTGTTGGCCGTTTTAGAACGTGTGAGATGTCACTTTTCTTTACTCGTAAAGAAAAGTAACCAAAAGAAAGCGATCCTTGCAGGAGGCTGGCGTGGCGTCATTGGGGACCCCAATGATTTCGTCGTCAGGCCCCGGGTTTTAATTCACTCGTGCCGTTACCGGTTTGAATGGCCACGATCCTGTTAATGACGCTGGTTTCGTGGTGAGGCCCCCGGTAGTAGCATCCCTGCCCATTCGCCCATCTGCCGGCACCGGATCGGAGCATCACGATATATCACGCCGTGATGGTTTAGTGGTGGGGTGGGCGCGGTGGTGAATCCCTCAAAACTATTCCGGCGGTGCCACCGCGCCCACGACGAAAACGGGACGCATGCAACTTCATGGCCGCCCGCGCCGCGAGCGACAGACGGCCTGAAATTCGTGGTGGTGGCTACCGGTGGGGACCACCACGAAACCCTGGGCATTGGCAGCGTCGTGGTGATCTAAACTGGTAACGGCACGAGTCCATTAGCACCCAGGGCCGTACGACGAAACCATTGGGATTCCCAATGACGCCACGCCAGCCTCCTGCAAGGATCGCTTTCTTTTGGTTACTTTTCTTTACGAG
>NZ_BAAILO010000608.1:0-7094 GCF_054589115.1 Cupriavidus sp. 8B
GCCCCATCCGGCGCGCCTTTTTTGCCTACTTTTTTGGCAAGACAAAAAAGTAGGTCGCCTCCCCGAAGGGGAGGTGAAACTGCAGTTGCTTTTGACCTTGACGTTAAGCAGTTGCAGTTGCAGTTGCAGTTGCAATTGCGACTAGCGCCTACATCCCCTCAAATCACCAACTCAATAACAAACGGCCCCGGCCGAGCATTAGCCATACTGAACAACTCAGCAAACCGCTCCATATCCTCCGCCCGAGCAGCCTCCACCCCCATCCCGTTAGCCAGCTGCACCCAGTTAAGATCCGGGTTCCCGATATCCAGCATATCGAGCGCAGTCTTGCCCGGATTGGCGCCAACACCGGCCAGCTCACCCAGCAAGATCGCATACTTCCGATTCGCCAGAATCACCACGGTAACGTCAAGCTTCTCGCGCGCCATGGTCCACAGCGATTGCAGCGTGTACATGCCCGAACCATCAGCCTGCAGCGCAACAACGCGGCGGCCAGGCGCGGCAACCGCAGCGCCAGTAGCCAGCGGCAGCCCATCGCCAATAGCCCCGCCGGTGAGCTGCAGCCAGTCATGCGGCGCGGCATGCACGGTACCCGGATAAAACGCACGGCCAAAGCTCACGCTCTCTTCCACCACGATGGCCTGCTCGGGCAGCAGCGCGGTCAACGTTTGCGCCACCGCCTCGGAGGTCACCGCACCCTTGGCGATCCCACGCGGAGCGACCGAAGCCGGCACCTGCACTGACGGGGCGCCAAACTCGTCGGCAAGCCGTGCCAGGGCTTCGGCCAGGTCTTGTTCCGGACGGGCCAGCACATGGATTTCGGCGTCTTCAGGATACGGGCGGGGCGACTTGCCCGGATAGGCGAAGAAGGTCACCGGGGGCGGCGCGCCCACCAGGATGACGTTGCGGATGCCGGCCAGCTTGTCGCGCGCGACGTCGCCAGAGTATGGCACCCGATCCACGTTGAAACGGCCACGGCCGCGCGACACGCGCGCGTTGGACATCGGCGTTATCAGGCGCGCATCGGTGGCGGCGGCGATGCGGTGCGCATCGGCCAGCGGCGCTTCGCGCAGCGCGGTGCCGGCCAGCACGATCAGCGTGGGCTGGCCCGAGCGCAGCAGGCGTGCGGCTTGCTGGATGGCGTCGGGCGAGACCTTGGGCACGGGCAACGGCGCCAGCGGCACGCCTACCTTGCCGCCGGCATCCCAGCAGACATCCGAGGGCAGGATCAGGCTGGCGACCCCGCCGGGGGCGGCGCACGCGGCCTGCACCGCAGTAGCAGCGTCGGCGCCGACCGATGCGGCATCCGTGGCGGTGCGGGTCCAGACCGAGACGGGGCGCGCCCAGCCTTCGGTATCGGCCGTCAGCGGTGCGTCGAACGGACGGTGATAGGTGGCCTGGTCGCCCACGATGTTGATCACCGGCGTCTGCGCGCGGCGCGCGTTGTGCAGGTTGGCCAGGCCATTGGCAAGACCCGGGCCGCAGTGCAGCAGCGTAGCCGCCGGCTTGTCGGCCATGCGCGCGTAGCCGTCGGCCGCGCCGGTCACCACGCCTTCGAACAGACCCAGCACGCAACGCATGCCGGGAATGCGGTCGAGCGCGGCCACGAAGTGCATTTCGCTGGTGCCGGGGTTGGCAAAGCAGGTGTCCACGCCGCAGGCCAACAGCGTCTTGACCAGGCTTTCTGCGCCGTTCATTTCGCTCTGCCCGTTGTCGCCATGGGTTGCATGGCTACCTTGGTTGCGGTCGGTATTCGGCATCTCGTTCATTTCCAGTTGGCGGATTGGGGAATGGATTGGTGGACAAGCATCAGGACTGCGCCGCCGGCGTGCCGGCCGGGCGCGGTGAGGCATAAACGGGGGCGGCGCCCACGCCGGGCGCAAGCAGGTCGAAATCCAGGCACACGAACTCGCTCGGGAATTCGATGCGCGCGTAATAGACGATCACACCGTCCACGCACGCATAGCGCCGCAATTCGGCCACCGGCGCGCCAACGGGCAAAGCCAGCCTGGCTGCCGATTCCGCGCCCGCCGCAATGATCGACAGGCGCTGCCTGGCGGCCGTGACCTTCAGTTGCGGGAAACGGTCGAGCACCGGCACCGAGGGCCCGTGGCGGAACGCTTCCGGCTCGCGAGCAAACACGTTGGCCTCGATAAAGACCTCGCCCAGCGCGAACGGGCGCTGCTCGATCCGGTGCAGGCGGCGCAGGAAGTGATAGCCCGGCGCGCGCGCCGCGGCGCAAGGCATGCCTAGCTCGTCCGGCAAAGTGACGGTGCCGTCGGACTCGGACAGTGCCTCGGTATCGAGCTGCTCGCCTACCGCCACCACCTGGTCCCAGCTTATCGGCAGCATCATGGCGCGGCGCTCGCGGCAGCCTGCCTTGACGAATGTGCCGCGCCCGCGCTCGCGGGTCAGCAGGCCTTCTTCGTCGAGCATGGAGAGCGCGTGATGCATGGTCATGCGGGCCACGCCGAACTCGCGGCAAAGCTGCTCGAGCGACGGGATGCGCGCGCCCTGGCGCCATTCGCCACTCTCGATATGGCGGCGGAAGATCGTGGCGAGCTGAAGGTAGACCGGCTGGCGGCTGCGGGACAGGAGGTCGCTGGAGGCGGGCAAGGCGGTAAAAACAGGGTTCGGCATCATCGGCGGGAGCGGCGCAGCGACTGCGAAAGCTGGCGAGGCGCCAGCGTATTGCCGCTGGCCGGAAGTGGCTTACCGGAAGTGGCTTACTTTAATAAGGTCTACAAACCTAGACTACTAGGGTTTACTGTAGTGCCGGCGTAAAAAAACGCGGGCCGAAGCCCGCGTTTTCCTGTGTGCATCCACGCCACGGCGGCCTGTCGCCGCCCGCCCTTACGCCGCCAGCGGCTCCGCGCGGGCCGGCGCAATGACTTGCGTCAGGGCAGGCGCCCTGGTCGTTGCCTGCGGCACGGCGGGTGCCGCGAAGCACCGGCGCACGGCCGCGTGGATGGCCTCTACCTGGGCCTGCTTGCGACGGTACGCCGAGCGCTTCTTGGACGGCAGCGCCATCACATCGCGGCGCGGCGGGTTGACTGGCATCTCGACATTGCCGCAAGGCATTGGCTGGCCGGCGGACTCCATCCAGAAACCCTCGTAGTCGCAACGGATCTCGCGCGGGGTGTGGCGCTGGCGACCCACGTGGTTTTTCTTGCTGACGCCCACGATACGCTGCACCCCGAGCGCGGCGGCAAAGCCAAGCAGGGCTTCCATGACCGCGTCCTTGGGACGCAGGCCTTCGCATGCCTTGGTAGATTCGCGGATCAGGTCACGGCTGTTTTCGCCCATGGGACCTTGCAGGCCCCCGACGAAGATCTCCGTGCCGCCCTTGCGCTGCGCCAGGTAGAAGCTGAGCTGGCTCAGGCAGACGCCGCTGGCTGTGTCCAGCCAATAAAAGGCCAGTTCTCCTTCCTTGGGGTTCGGCCCGGAGTCCGCCAGGCGCAAGGCATAGCGGCCGTCGCCCATCGCCCACTCGAGCCCGCCGCCCACGTAGACGCGTTCGCTCAGCGCCAGCGGCACCAGCGTGCTCATGGCACGGTAGTGATCCAGCACCGTACGCATGCGCTCGCGAAAGCTCAGCCCGAATGCGCCAAGCGGGCGATACGGACGCTCGAGCAGCGAGGGCTTGGCCAGGGCTACGCGCTGCATCAGCGCGCAGGAGTCGACCGCCTGCAACCAGCTGCGCACCGCGGCAAAGCGGAATGCAGACCGGCAGATCAGCTTGAAACGCTTGAAAATCCATTTTTTGCCGCCCGGCGGGTAGCAAAACGCGGACAACGCGGTGAGCGTCGCCAGATAGCGAAAATAGAAAAAAGGCCCGAGATCGTGGAAAAATCCCCTGCCACTGAGCCCCGACAGCCATTGAAGGCTCGAGATTGGTCCTTGCACCACTTGACGCTCCCCTGTTCCCGATGCAGCAAAGCCGGTACCCGGTCTTGTGGTGCTGCGCTTACGATCAAAACCTCCGCGGCCGCCGCGTGCGGTGGCGAGTAGGCGGCCAGGCTTAGCCTGGATCACGAGGCGCACCCGGCGGCGTGGGGGGCCACCGGGCTAAATGTTTCTGCCTCGAAATATTCCGTAACGAATAGTAATGCGTCAGGTTGACAGCAAATGCAGTCATTTCCCCTCGAACGCAAAAAAAAGTACCGACCGAGGCACCGAAGCATCGGTGAATCAGGCCGCCGCGCGGAAAAAGTGCAGGATGCGCTCTGTTACCCAGCCGGTCCAGGATCAACGGTGCAGCGCGCCTGCGCGCCGTCGCTCCGTTGCGAAGTACAGGCGCGCCGGCCTGGGCCAGCGCGCTTGCGGCGCGCAGTCCGCGCTTGTCGTCATGATTGCCTTCTTCGGTTGATCCCGGCTTACCCGCATAGCCCGCATGCCCCTTGCGCGGCCTGCTTGGGTTAACCAGAAGTCGAAGGCCGAAATCATGCCTCAGTTAGCACAAGCTTGGTGGCGGCGCGTTCACGGCAGGTAGCCCAGCAGGCGCCACCAGAAGTAGTCCAGCGGCAGCAGCACCAGCAAGGTCAGCGCGGCCAGCGCCAGGCACAAGCGGGTTCCGTCGCGCAGCCCCACGCCGCCGAGCTGCATGGCGATCACGATGGGCGGCGACTGGTAGGGAAAGAACACCGTGGAGAACACGGGGACCTGCAGCATCAACACGGCTTCCAGCGACAAACCCGTGGCCTGCGCCAGCTGTTTGGCGAGCGGCGTCAGCACGGCCGGCAATCCGGGCAGCGTCGTCATGAGCCCAAGGCTCGCCCCGACCGCGCCAAGCGCGGCCACATTGGTGGCGGTATGTCCCGGCGAGAGGGGCAGCCAGCGCAACAGTGCCGCGCTGATGGCGGTCCCCAGCCCGGTGGATTCCACCACGGCGCCAAGGCCGAGAAAGCCGGCCACATAGATCAGGGGCGTGAGATGGACCTGCTCCGCCAGCATGCGCGAGGAAACCAGGCCCACGCCCGGCAGCAGGCAGACGATGCATGCCGCCAGCGAGATCCAGGCCGGCGAGACGCCGTGCAGCGTGTCGGTGGCAAACCCGGCCACGGCCAGCACCAGGATCACGGCCAGCAGCTTTTCCTGGCGGCTCGGCGCGCTCGCCTGCTCGCGCGGGAGTGCCGCGATCGGCCCGTGCTCCGGAAACATCCGGCATACCAGCCAGACCAGCATCATGGTCTTGAGCAAGCCGAGGATGGGGAAATGCAGCAAGAGGTAGCTGCCATAGCTCAGGTTGATGCCATACAGCGAGCTGGCCGCGCCCAGCAGCACGCTGTTCGGGATATTGGCCGGCAGGATGGTGGTGGGCGGCATGTAGCTGGCGGCGGCCACCGTCAGCACCATGCCGATGCGGCCGTTGGAGCCCGGTGCAAAGCCAAGCCGGTCGGCCAGCGCCAGCACGATCGGCATCAGCAGGAGCACGCGCCCGGTGGTCGAAGGCATCAGGAAGGCCAGTCCCACGGCACTCACCGCCACGGTGCCTATCACCTGGCGATAGCTGCCTACCCGGCCCCGGAAGATGATGGCCGCCAAGCGCTGCGCCAGCCCGGTCTGGCGCAAGGCCACGCCGGTTACCGCGCCGCCGAACATGAGCCACCACGCGGTGGAGGCAAAACCCGAGAACACCACGGAGGCCGGCGCCACGTGCAGCACGACGGCGCACAGGAAGAACAGCAACGTCGTAGCCGGCTCGGGCAACACGCCCAGCGCCCAGCAGCACACGGTGGATGCCACCAGCGCCGCCGCCAGCACCAGGCCATCGGGCGCGCCGGTGGCGCGGCCCACCAGCCATACCGCCGCCACGCACAGAGCGATGACCGTGGCGGCGCGCACGCTGTCCGACAGCTTGCCCACGGGCGCGGGGCCAGCGGCAGGTGGCGCCTTGGAAGCGGCAGGATTGCCGGGAAGGCTGGCCGGGGGCGGCAAGCCGGGCTGACTGCTATTGCTCATGCGAACGAACTCCGTGGCGCCATGCGATGAGCGCCATCGTAGGGCGCGTCGATCTGGCCGAGTTACACTTCTCGGGCAATTTCTTACGAATACCGGCCACACCCGAAAACCTGCGCCAAAGCCGCGCCAAGCCAGATGCCACGCACCACCTACCAGCCCGTCCCGCTGACCCAGCCCACCGCCGAGCAGCCGGTCATCGTGCATCTGCGCCTGCCGCCGCCCAACGCCATCATTCGCCGCCATCGGCATGCCTGGGGGCAGGTGTCTTTCCCCTCGCGCGGCAGCATCCGCGTTACCGCGGCGGGCACCACCTGGGTGGTGCCGACCATGCGTGCGGTGTGGATTCCGCCCGATGTAGAGCACGAGGTGGTCACTCTGGGCGACGCGGCGCTGCACGCGTGCTACGTGCTGCCTGCGGCGGCGCCCCTGTCGCTCACCACCTGCGCGGTCGTGGAAGTGTCGGCGCTGATGCGCAACCTGATGGCGGCGCTGACCGATGCGCCCAGCTTGTCCGCGCGCCGGCGCCAGCTGAGCGCAGCCTTGCTGCTCGAGGAATTGCGGGCAGCGCCCACGCTCTGGCCGGGACTGGCCTTGCCCACCGACCGCCGCCTCAAAGCGCTGTGCGATGCCTTGATGGAGCAGCCCGGCTCGGCGCTGAGCCTGGCGCAATGGGCCGAACTGACGGGCGCCAGCGAGCGCACCCTGGCGCGGTTGTTCCGCACCGAGCTGCGCACCAGCTTTGCCGCCTGGCGCCAGCAGTTGCGCCTGGCGCACGCCGTCGATCTGATGAGCCGCGGCAAGCCGCTCGCGCATGTGGCGGCCGAAACAGGCTATGCCAATGCCGGTGCCTTTTCCACCATGTTCCGGCGCGCGCTGGGACAGGCGCCGCGCGATTTCCTGGCCACGGAGTCCCGCAATCACGGGAGGGGGCATTGAGCGAAAAGACATATCTCGCCAAAGCCATCCATTGGTCCGCTGGCGCGCAGATGCATCCTTGCGCGATGCTCGCCGCAGCCCTGGGCATGGCCTAGGGCCGGGGGGTGGCTTAGTCAATATGACTCCCCTGGGGCAAAGAGGGCTGGCCCGCCGCGAGGAATCAAACGCGGGTTAGCATGACTGCCAGAGCCGCATGG
>NZ_BAAILO010000609.1:0-230 GCF_054589115.1 Cupriavidus sp. 8B
CGGGGATAGTCCGCACGCTTGGCAAAGAAGTTCTGGTATGCGCGCTCAAGGTCCTTCAGTGCATGCTGTAATGGATGTACCGGTGCATCCTTGAGCCAAGGTGTGTCCGCCCCATTGCGCCATGCTGTGAGCGCCTTAGCCATTGCCACGTAGCCGATGAACTTGCCACCGGCCTCGTGGTTCTGCTTCTGCAACGCCAGCGCCTTGTTGAAGACGAACCGGCACGAGCC
>NZ_BAAILO010000610.1:0-306 GCF_054589115.1 Cupriavidus sp. 8B
CCTTCCTCTCCCAGCCCGGCTCCGGGCAGCCCATCCCGACCCCCCTCGCGATTCGCCATGCTGAAAAGACCCTCTGGCTCGGCCGGAGTGTCCTTTGAGCAAGCGACTTCCCCCGCCTGTCTCAGGCATCGACCAACCATTCCGACCGGAGTGCATCCAATGAAAATGAGTAGCTTCACGAAGAACTGGACGCCAGACCAATGGGACGCGCTGGTCTTGCAGTACCTGCCGGAGCAGTTCTTGACCGGAAAGCCTGGTCCATGCCCGATGTGCGGAGGCAATGACCGCTTTACTTACGACAACAAA
>NZ_BAAILO010000611.1:0-401 GCF_054589115.1 Cupriavidus sp. 8B
TGGGCAAGTTGAACCGCATGCTGCGCGGCTGGGCCAACTACTTCAAGGTAGGAACGGTCAGTCGCGCATACCGTGCACTCGACAGCTACGCCGCGACGCGGTTGCGCCGGTGGCTGCGCAACAAGTACAAGGTTAGACGACGCAGGGGCGGAAGCTATCCACTCTCGCACCTCTACGGGCACTACGGGCTCGTACGTCTGACCGCGCGCGGGGGCACAGCCTGGCGTGGGTGAAGGCGTGAAGTCTTGTCCGAGAGCCGGATGCGGGAGATCTGCATGTCCGGTTCGATGAGGGGGATGTGGAAACGGAGCCATGGTCAGGCTACTAGGGCACCGCCAAACGAAAGGGGCGGAAACATCGATGCCTGGACCTACCGTCACCGCGCCACATCTCTACTCTAC
>NZ_BAAILO010000612.1:0-434 GCF_054589115.1 Cupriavidus sp. 8B
GCGGCCGCGAAGCGCTCGACGATGGTGCCGTGTTCCATCACATAAAAGCGATCTGCCAGCGGCGCGGCAAAGCGGAAGTTCTGCTCCACCATCACCACCGTGTAGCCCTTTTTCTTGAGCATCAGGATTATCCGCGCCAGCGCTTGCACGATCACGGGCGCGAGGCCCTCGGAGATCTCGTCGAGCAGCAGCAGGTTGGCCCCGGTGCGCAGGATGCGCCCGACGGCAAGCATCTGCTGCTCGCCGCCCGACAGGCGCGTGCCCTGGCTCTGGCGGCGCTCCTTCAGGTTAGGGAACATCTCGTAGATCTCGGCCTCGCTCATGCCGGTGAGCGCGCTGGTGCCCTGCCCTTTCAACAGCGGCGGCAGCATCAGGTTTTCCTCGCACGACAGGCTGGCGAAGATGCCCCGCTCTTCCGGGCAATAGCCGATGCC
>NZ_BAAILO010000613.1:0-654 GCF_054589115.1 Cupriavidus sp. 8B
AAAGAAAAGTAACCAAAAGAAAGCGATCCTTGCAGGAGGCTGGCGTGTCGGGGTTGCGCAGCCCAAGGGTTTCGTCGTCAGGCCCCGGGTTCTAATGGTCTCGTGCCGTTACCAGTTTAGACCACCACGACCCAGCCAATGCCCAGGGATTCGTGGTGGTCCCCCCGGTAGCTGTCACCACTTGCTTCAAGCCGTCTGTCGCTCGCGGCGCGGGCGGCCACGAAGTTGCAGGCGTCCCGTTTTCGTCGTGGGCGCGGTGGCACCAAGGAATAAATCCGATGGCATCACCACCGCGCCCACCCCACCACGAAACCATCACGACGTGATATATCGTGATGCTCCGATCCGGTACCGGCAGATGGGCGAGTGGGCAGGGATGCTACTACCGGGGGCCTCACCACGAAACCAGCGTCATTAACAGGGATCGTGGCCATTTAAACCGGTAACGGCACGAGTGAATTAAAACCCGGGGCCTGACGACGAAACCATTGGGGTCCCCAATGACGCCACGCCAGCCTCCTGCAAGGATCGCTTTCTTTTGGTTACTTTTCTTTACGGGCCCTCCATGTCAGGATACTTGTCGCCTCGGTCTCCTTGGTGAAGCAAAATGGAGGGCGGTGTGCGAATAGGTGATGACACGATATGCAACCGAGC
>NZ_BAAILO010000614.1:0-4416 GCF_054589115.1 Cupriavidus sp. 8B
CGAAACGATCTACACGGCCATTTACGCGCAGCCCAGGGGCGAGTTGCGCCGCCAGCTCATCGCCTGCCTGCGCCATGGCCGCAGCACACGCATGCCGCGCAAGCGCGGGGTTGATCGACGCGGGCAGATTCCTGAGATGGTCAGCATCCATGTGCGCCCGCCCGAGGTCGAGGACCGCGTCATGCCGGGCCACTGGGAGGGTGACTTCATCAAGGGCGCGGGCAACAAGTCTTCGGTGGGCGTGCTGGTCGAACGCAGCAGTCGTCTGGTGCTGTTGGCCAAGATGGATGACGCTACTGCGGCCTCGGCGCTGGCCGGCTTTTCTGCCAAGCTCAATTCGATTGCCGAGCCGCTGCGCCAGAGCCTGACGTACGACCAGGGAAAGGAGATGACGCGCCACAGTGAGCTCAGTGCCAACACTGGCGTCAAGGTCTACTTCTGCGATCCGCACAGCCCCTGGCAGCGTGGCACTTGTGAGAACACCAACGGGCTGCTGCGCCAGTACCTGCCCAAGGGCACCGACTTGTCCGTGCACACACAAGAAGAACTCGACGCAATTGCCGACAGCTTGAACAAGCGACCCCGCGCTACGCATGCGTTCCACTCCCCACTGGAGGTGTTCGCTCGTATGCACAAACAAGTTTCTCACCCCCCAACTTCAATTCACTGACGCGGGTGTTGCACTTGGGACTTGAAACCGCCAAGCAATAAAACACTGCCCACTCACCCTATTCTGCATCAGCAGCTAGAAGCATCAAAACCCCGCCCTAAAGAGACATTCCCCGCGTCAGCGGGGCTACAAGCAGCAAAGTTGCCCCCAAATCCACCTCCCTAACCACGCGCACCACCCTATCCCCGCCGCAAGCCTTCAACAGGATCAGCTTCGAAGGCCTCCCACAGCGCATCACGCCGTTGCAGCGCCTTGATAACGGCCGGCCGCCGCAATTGCGCCACCGCCGAGACCAGCGCATTGCACAGGAAAAAAGCCGCCGTATAGGAATCAAAGGGCGAAGCATTGGCCGTGCGCACCAGCAGATGGTGATCCGATAGCGGCACCAGCGGCGCCGCCGGGCTATCGCAAATCGCGATCACACGCGCACCGCGCTCGCGGAAGGCGCGCGCGATACTCACCGGCGCGCTGGAATAACGCCGGATGCTGAACGTCAGCAGCACATCCTCCGGTTCCACCCACAGCATGGCATCCGTGGCCGTCACCGCGCCGGCCCCCAGTTCCTGCACCTGCGGCCGGCACATGTTCAGATGCAACGCCAGCCATGCGCCCACCGGCGCGCTGTTTTTCTGCGCCAGCACGAACAGCCGGCCGCGCGGCTCGGCCAGCAGGCGCGCAATCGCCTCGAAGGCTGCCATGTCCAGCCCTTCGTGGGTGGCCGCCAGGTTGTGCTGGTCGTGCAGCAGCGCGTCGTCCACGCAGGCGCGCAGGGTGCGCTTGCCACCGATCGTGGCCGGCGCGCGCAGGCCGGCGGTGGGCAGGAGCGCCGTCACGCTGGCCCGTGCCTCGCGCTGGGCGTCGCCATAGCTGGCATAGCCCAGCTTGGCGAACAGGCGCACCACCGTGGAAGCGCTCGTGCCGTGCTGGGCAGCCAGCGCGGTGGCAGATTCCAGCAACGCATGGGGATAGTCGCGGCCCAGCGCATCGGCCAAGGTGCGCTCGCGGGCGGTCAGCGTGGCCGCCTCGCGTGCAAGGCGCTCGAGCAAGGTGGCGTCACGCGGGGGAGTCTCCTGGGAATTTTTCATGGTGTTGACACGTTGCAATGCGTATTGCATGATCATATCACTTTTGCAATGAACGATTCACTCCCACACAGTGGAAGGAGCAGGCGGGATATGGTGAACAACGCGGCGGATAGCGAGATGCTTGCCCAGGGCACGAGCACGGTGATCGATTGGCTGGGTGGCCAGCGGGCTGAAATGCAGGCGCTGCTGCAGCGCATTGTCGACATCGACAGCGGCAGCCGGCAGGAAGCCGGCGTGACGGCCGTGGCGGAAGTCCTGCGTGCACACCTGGAGGCCGCCGGCATTGCGGTCACGCTGCATGCCGTGCCCGGCTACGGCGTGTGCCTGGATGCGCTGGTGCCCGGCGCCGGCGATGGCGCGCCGATCCTGCTCATGGGTCATATGGACACCGTCTTCCCGGCCGGCACGGCGGCGCGCCGTCCCTTCCGCGTGGAGGACGGGCTTGCCTACGGGCCCGGCGTGGCCGACATGAAATCGGGCCTGGTGATGAATGTGTTCGTGGCCGAGGCCCTGGCGCGCTGCGGCGGCAACGCCTTGCCAGTGCGCCTTTTCTTTTCCTGCGACGAAGAAATCGGATCGTCCGCCACCCGCGAACGGATCATGGACGTGGCGCGCGGTGCGCGCGCCGTGTTCAACGCCGAGCCCGGCCGCGTCAGCGGCAACCTGGTGACCGGGCGCAAGGGGTCGATGGTGGTGGAATTCGAGGTAGAGGGCGTGGCCGCGCACGCGGGCGTCAACCATGCCCAGGGCGCCAGTGCCATTGACGCGCTCGCGCGCAAAATCCTGGCCCTGCATGCGCTGACCGACGCCGAGCAGGGCATCACCACCAATGTGGGCTGCGTGAAGGGCGGCATCGTGCCCAATATGGTGGCGCCGCTTGCGCAGGCCGAGCTCGACGTGCGCTTCACCGCCGACACGGACATCGATGCGCTGGTCGAGCAGGTGCGCGCCATCATCGAGGCCGAATCGCTGCCGCGTACCAAGGGCCGGATCACCGACATGCGCCGCACCCGGCCGATGACCCAGACGCCTGCGGACCTGCTGGCGCTGTACCAGCACGGCGCACAGCAGCTGGGCTTCTCGGTAGAGGGCGAGTTCACCGGCGGCGCCGCCGACAGCGGGCTCACGTCCTCGGTAGGCACGCCCACGCTGTGTGGCACCGGCCCGGTGGGCGGCCATGCGCATACCGTGCGCGAGTACTGCGAGCTTGCCACTTTCGTGCCGCGCGCGCAGGCGGTGGCGCTGGCGGTCCTCGCACTGCGCTGAGCCGGGACACTTCGCCTGCATCCGATCGTTAACTACCTTCACCTCACTGCCATGCCGAACGTGCCATTCTCTCGCCGCCATTTCCTCCGTACCGCCCTTGGCGTAGCCGCGCTCGCGTGTGCCGCACCGCTGGCCGCGCAAGCACAGGGCGCCTATCCCTCGCGTCCCATCACGCTGGTGGTGCCCTTTCCGCCCGGTGGTTCGGTGGACATCATGGCCCGCCAGTACTCGGAGCCGCTCTCACGCATCCTCGGCGTGCCGGTGGTCGTCGACAACCGCCCGGGCGCCGGCGGCTCGGTCGCCACGCAATCGGTGGCGCGCAGCAAGCCCGATGGCTATACGCTGGTGGTCTCCTCCCAGAGCAGCCACCTGGCCAACCCGCTGACCCAGCCGAAGCTGGGCTACGACCCGATCAAGGATTTCGAGAACATCGCCATCCTGGGCCGCCAGCCCAACGCCCTGGTGGTGCATTCGAGCCTGCCGGTGCGTACCTTCGCGGAGTTCCTGGCCTACGCGAAGAAGAACCCGGGCAAGCTCGACTACGGCAGCGGCGGGGTTGGCAGCATGGGCCAGCTGAATGTGGAAATGCTCAAGGCCAGCACCGGCATCTACGCCACGCACATCCCCTATCGCGGGGGCACGCACCTGATCACGGCCGTGCTGAGCAATGAGGTCCAGTTCATCCTCGACAACCTGCTCATCATGCTGCCCTACATCAAGGAAGGAAAGGTGCGTGCGCTGGCGGTGGCTTCCGAGCAGCGCCTGCCGCAGCTGCCTGACGTGCCGACCTTGGCTGAGCTGGGCTATCCGCAGCTCAACCTGAGCTCCTGGACGGGCATCGCAGCGCCCGCTGGCACGCCCGAGCCGGTGGTGCAAAAGCTCTACCAGGCGGTGCGCCAGGCCGCCAGCGATCCCGCCATGCAGACGGCGCTGCGCGCGCGCGGCGTGTTCCCGCCCGAGGAGATGGCGCCGGCCGCCTTCGAGCGGATGATGGCCGACCGGATGGTGCGCTACGGCGAAGTGGTCCGCAAGGCCAAGATCTCCGCGGATTGAGTGCGCGGGACTAGTGTCTCTTTAGGGCGGGGTTTTGATGCTTCTAGCTGCTGATGCAGAATAGGGTGAGTGGGCAGTGTTTTATTGCTTCTAGCTGCTGATGCAGAATAGCGTGAGTGGGGCAGTGTTTTAGCGCTTCTAGCTGCTGATGCAGAATAGCGTGAGTGGGCGATGTTTTAGCGCTTCTAGCTGCTGTCGCGGCTGTACGGTGTTGGCCGTTTTAGAACGTGTGAGATGTCACTTTTTTTTACTCGCCCTCCATGTCAGGATACTTGTCGCCTCGGTCTCCTTGGTGAAGCAAAATGGAGGGCGGTGTGCGAATAGGTGATGACACGATATGCA
>NZ_BAAILO010000615.1:0-8313 GCF_054589115.1 Cupriavidus sp. 8B
CCCTAAAGAAACAAGCCAAGAAACCCCAAAACCACGCGCTCTGAATCGGACATTTCAACTTGGCCAAACACCGGACGTCTCAATTTAGCCTGGACAAACGCGGTGGCCGCTTTGCCAGCGTCTTGCGCTGAGAGCGAGTGAAGATGGATGGCGATCTATTTATAGGGAATCCGGTGTTCTGGATGCAATTCATACCCCTTTGCGTCCCCCATATTCGTGCGGTACCCCCATGGCGGGTGAGTCTTTTGCCACTGTTGCCCAAGGTCGGCAGGCGCCGTCAAATCCCGAAGGGAAGGGCGGCGGACGAAATACCTGCTGCAGGCGCTGGACCGGCTCACGCCCGGAATGGACAACAGAGATTCGTGTCTAACTGGTCAAACGCACCAGGAGGCCGCGATGAGCGCATGTATCAGAAACCTCACAACCTGTGCGGCCTTGTTGCTGACCGGCTGCGTGGTCGTGCCCGCTTATGATGCCTATGGCTACAGCTACCCGGCCTACGGCGCCTATGAGCCTTACTATCCCGCTTACCCCTACGGCCCCTACTACAACTACGGTTGGTGGCCTGGATTTTATGGCGGTGCGGTTTTCTTCGGCGGCGGTGGTCATGGCGGGGGACGCCACGGCGGCCGCGGAGGTGGCCGTGGCCGCTGAGCCGTGTCGCGCTCACGGGTTCACTCAGGCTCAGCCGGTAGCGTGTCGCACCGACCTTCGACAAGGACATGAACTTTCGCCGCACTCCTTCACCGCGGCGCTCAGCCTGACCTTAGTCCGGTTACGTTGTCGACCACGTCATTCCTCTTTGCAATTGCGGTGCCGACGAGCCAGGTAATCTGCAATGGCAGACCGTCGAGGAGGCCAGGGTCAAGGACAGACGGGAGCGCAGGATCTGCAGCGCTCCATCGTCGACGCATTGACGCCATTCCAGAGGGCTACCCTCGGGTGCGCATACCAATGAGCTGGGTGCCGTCCCAAACGGGCCTGTCGCCCCGGTGTCAGCGCTTCCAGGCTATCGGCGCGGAGGCAGAGCAGGTGGCGAATTTGCCAGACCAGGTCCTGCTGGTGGCGACCTGGATGCGTTGCTCGTTGACTGGCTCGAGCTGCCGTTGCCGGCGCTCGGCCAGGCTGTTGGCCACGCTGGTCAGCGCTGACTTGCATGCCGCCTCCGCCGCGCTGGAGCGCACGAAGAACTGCGGATAGCGATAGTTGACCATGAGGGTGAAACCGTCCGCGACGTACTCCACCGTGTATTCGGTGTTGCTGTCATAGGTCGACATCTGTCGGCTGGCGGATGGCGCGGGCGTCGTGCAAGCCGCTGATATCAGGCAGGCCACTGCTGCCAGCATCTTTTTGTATTGCACAGCATGATCTCCATGGATTGCATTGCAGGGAGCGACGCGCGCACCTTGGCACGTGCGAGTCCGCGGCTGGATGGTACCAAGGAATGGCGGCGCAGGAATCCGGACAAATATGGGACCGGCATGTTCCTGCAAGGATGGCTTCTTAGAAGCCGATGTACGACTTCGCTATCCGCGATGTAATGAAAAGGCGAGCGTATCCGAGGGTAACCGCTTCCCTTAAGATTCGACGGGATCGCTTCAAGGGGGGCGGGTTTGAGGCTGGCCACGCGCTAGCTACATGGATCGAAAATCCTGTACCGATGGCTGCATGGTGGCTACATGAACCCCAGAAACAACAAAGCCCAACCGGACAGGTTGGGCTAAGTGCTTGAATCTTATGGTGCAGAAGAGAGGAATCGAAAACTGACTGGAAGACCAAGGCAGGTAAGGGTTGGGGTCGGATTTCATCGATGCATACACAATCTCATACACTTTTAGCTCGTCGCTCCCCCTGTCTGAGTGCCTTCTTTGCCACGATTGCCCAAGGTTGGCAAGGCGCCGTCAAACCCGGACAGGAGTGGCGGATGACATACCTGTCCGCCACGATGGGGCAATCGGCTCGGGGCGGCTCGACGCGTGATTTTCCCGGCCTGTTGGCCGCAGCCTAAAATACAAGGTAGGTCGTCATTCTGTCAGGAGGTCACCATGCTTGCCGCATTCATCCTGGCGGCCGTGATTGTTGCCCTGTACATTTTCGCCGTCAGGGCTGAGTTCTTTCACAAGTCGCCGCTCTACCCTGAACACGCGCACCCGCTTCACTACTGGTGGGACCGCTTGGTCCACCACAAGAAGTAGGAGTAGGCAACCAGCCCGCCACCGGCGGGCTTTTTGTTGCTTACGGACTTCAGAATACGGGAATGGCTTGCACACCCTTTACCCGTCGCCGCCGGATCGGCTCACGCCCGGAATCGGCAGTGGAAATTCTTGTCTAACTGCTCAAACGCGCCAGGAGGCGGCGATGAGCGCCTGTGTTAGAAACTTCACAATCTGTGCGGCCTTATTGCTGACCGGCTGCGTGGTAGTGCCTGCTTATGATGGCTATGGCTACAGCTACCCAGCCTACGGCGCCTATCCCTATGAGCCTTACTATCCCGCTTACCCCTACGGCCCCTACTACAACTACGGTTGGTGGCCTGGATTTTATGGCGGTGCGGTTTTCTTCAGCGGCGGTGGTCATGGCGGGGGACGCCACGGCGGCCGAGGTGGCCGTGGTCGCTGAGCCATGTCGCCTCACTGATTGAGCGCCGCGATTACCCGCGCATTCCAGCCCCAGTCGGTAGAGCGTCGCGCCCGTCTGGGTCACCACAGCCTGTTTCCTTCGCCTCGACGGTCGGGAGGGCCACGGCTATCGTGTCGCAAGCTCGATGACGAGCGCATGGGCGGGGGTGTTCTGCTTTACGTGCGCTGGCGCACATACCCATCTACTCGACCGCGCTACCCAGGTGTTTACTGCTTACTGCTTACTGTCGGCTGATCGTCCGTCATTTGCAGCCTCGCAGCGGGCAGTTTCATAGAGGGGAATCCGCCAATGAAGCGCTTACAGATTATCTGCCTCGTGCTGGTCCTTGTGGGGTGCGGGACAGCGAGAACCTTGGTCATCGAGCCCATCAAGCGACCCAACCAATTTCAGCGGGCCGAGCTCGTCGAGAACAAGGCGACGGTGACAGTGCCAGCGGCCGTCACCGAAAAATTCCGATCCGTGGTCGAGACGGGGCTGTATGAGAAAGACGCCTTCAAGCGCGGAGGTGACTTGCGCATTGTCTACACTTTCATCTCCCACAACCCTGGGAGCCAGTTCCAGCGCTGGTTTTGGGGCGGCATAGGCAATGCCGGTGAAGGATCGCTGGTTATCATGGTCCGCTACCTCGACGCGTCCGACACTGAGCTTGCAAAGACCGAGGTCGAGGGCCGGATCGGCAGCGGCTTCTTTGGCGGCGAGTTCGATGAAGCGATTACCAAGGCGGGCGAGGCCCTCGTGAAGTTTACAGTCGAGAACTTCGCGGCACACTGATGACGGGCGGCTCCGTGCTCAATACGCGCTACTTGAGACCACGCGATGAATGGCCGTCTGCTGGCTCTTCTCCTGCCAGCCCTCCTCTTCGCTTGCGCAGTGCCACCAGCGCCAAGTTCGTGCTCACCGGCGCTGCGGGACGAGTCAGGGAGAATCGCTCGCAACCATACCGCCGTCGCGCAATTCAAGCGGCTCAATCCCTGCCCAGCCAATGGTGCCCGCTCTGGGCCATGCCCGGGTTACGTGGTCGACCACGTCATCCCCCTCTGTCATTGCGGGGCCGACGAGCCAAGCAATATGCAGTGGCAGACCGTCGAAGAGGCCAAGGTCAAGGACCGGTGGGAGCGCCGGATCTGCGGCACGCCATCGTTGCCGCGATGACGTCGTTCCTAGGGCTGCTATCGCATCGCCGGACCTGCGCGCACCAGCTACGTGCATAGCCCTGGTGTCAGTTCTTCCAGGCGATCGGCGCGGTGGCGGAGCATGTCGTTACCCCGCTAAATCCATTGCGCCCCATGGAAAGCTTGATGTGCTGCTCTTTGATTGGCTCTATCTGTCGCCCTTGGCGCTGGGCTAGGTCGTACGCCACGCTGGTGCGTGCCGCCTTGCATGCAGTAGCAACTGCGCCGGATTCAGGGATGAACTGATATCGACTGTAGTTGATCGTGATCGTGAACCGGCCTCGCGCCGCTTCTGGATGCCTACGGGGCCGTAAATAACGTTCTGGTTAAGGTTGACCCCACGAACGCCGCTCACCGTGACGATGACCCGGTCTATCGGCTGGCCCGCTATGCGTATGGTCATACGGGCCTGAGTGGCGACGATGGCCCTCTCGGCGCGGCATGGTACGACGCGCGCACCGGCCTTCGCCTTTACAACGTGGTCGGCTGGCAAATGGCCAACAGGGCTTTCGACTATGGTGCAAAGTTTCGGGCCGTAAGGCGGGACTTCCTCAGGCGCCGTACCGATTTCCTCGGAAGTAAGCAAATCGAGGCCGGCCGCGCGGTTGAGCCTTCCGTGGTACCCGCCGCCGCTAGCTACATCGTTGAGGCTGTCTTGGGGCTAAAGAAGGATGAAGAGGTCGGGGCCACGCAAATCGTCCACGTTGGCGCGGGCGAGATGGCAAGCTCAACGCAAAAGCGCATCAAGTAGCCCAGTACATTCATGCGCGGTCCAGCTTGCGCGCCGCCCTTGCGTCATGCACAACGAGACGGTAGGCTCGGCTTCGCTGATTGGCTTGCGGCCATGACCGCGCCCAGCTCCGCCGCGAGTCATCTTCTTTGCTGGCTTTGCCGTTGTCGTCATCGCCTAGTCCGAAAACCCGGTACCGCTGGCTACATGGTGGCTACATGAACCCCAGAAACAACAAAGCCCAACCGGACAGGTTGGGCTTTGTGCTTGAATCTTATGGTGCCGAAGAGAGGAATCGAACCCCCGACCTTCTCATTACGAATGAGCTGCTCTACCGACTGAGCTACTTCGGCCCATCATCCGTTGACAACTGGATGAAGCCCGCAATCATAGC
The DNA here is from genome assembly GCF_054589115.1 of Cupriavidus sp. 8B. Lineage (NCBI taxonomy): Bacteria > Pseudomonadati > Pseudomonadota > Betaproteobacteria > Burkholderiales > Burkholderiaceae > Cupriavidus > Cupriavidus sp. 8B. The sequence continues at coordinate 4,937 of NZ_BAAILO010000615.1, forward strand.
AGCGTTTTTTTTTACTGGGAAGCCCCGGCGCAAAAATTTTGCCGGGAGCCCCCGCAGGGGCGCCGCCAGGTGGCGGCGCGGTCATTCAGGCGGCGTCGTTGGCGGCCAGTGGCGTGGTTTCGGCGCGCTGGCGGAACCAGAGCAGGTAGGCCACGCTGAGCGCCGCCAGGAAGGGGATGCCGGTGAGCAGTGTCATGCGGAAGGCTTCGGTGAACAGGGTGGTCAGCATGATGGCGAGCAACATGCCGGCGCCCAGCAGCGTGAGCACGGGGAAGCCGCGCATGCGGAAGGCCAGGGGGCGGTTGCCGGCGGCGACCCATCGGCGGCGGAAGCGGTAGTGGGTGACGAAGATCATGAACCAGGTGAAGACCGGCCAGAGGATGCTCAACTGCCCGGATCTCAAGGCGCTTCTGCGCTGTTCTTAGCACGACAGGACATGCTTTGGTCGGTTTCATGTGGGATTCTCTGCGAAAGGACCTAGTAGAAATGGAGGGCGTATGCGCCCTCCGGCACGACCTCGACAAGCGCCGCTCGGCGTGGCTCCGCGCTCGCCGCCCGGCGCAAGGCTTCGCCAGTCGAAACAGCAAGCACTTCGCGCGTCTTGTCGGCGGGCGAATAGGAGTGAGTCAGTGATGCGTGCTGTCGTGTCATTGTGGCTCCAGAAGCAAGCAGCGGTTGCAGGCGTCAGCTATCCACCGGGAATTCCTGTTCAAGCAGAAGCCTTGCGGCCCATGTCCATTGGCTGATTAGCTGCTGTCGTCGCGCAGGGCTGCGGCGAAGCACGCCGGAAATCGCAAGGCCACGGAGAAACTCGAGGCTTATTGCCACTACGGGCGCATACCCCGGCCGGTCGCTAACCTGGGCGAAGACTTCGGCGACGACACGCTCGTTCTCCTTGCGCGCGGGGCGCTCGGCAGCCACGAGTGCAGCACGAAGATCCGGATCGGTGCGTGCAACCGCCCAAAGCTCGAGTTCGGCCATGCATGAAGGCTGCGAGACCGTCGCAGCCAGGGCCTGGATGGCACGCTCGACCGGGTCTGACTGGCCTGTGAGCCGGGCGCGTCTGACGTGTTGACTGTCAATAGAGCGTTCCCTACAGTCAGTCATGACGGTCAGAAATCTCATCCTCTTCAACGACTCAACAACGGAACTTCAAGATGCCAGATTTCTCCACATTGACAATCGAGCAGGATCCGCAATCGCCACGCGTCGCGCGCCTTCTCCTCAATCGGCCGGAGCGGCTAAACGCGATCAACGGCGAGACGCCACGAGAGATTCGTGCCGCCGTCGAATGGGCGCAAGCCAATGACGACGTCCACGTTGTCGTGGTGGAAGGTGCCGGCAAAGGGTTCTGCGGCGGCTACGACCTGGCCGACACCGCGGAGCAGACCATCGAGCACCCATGCCAGCAAGAGACGTATCCTTGGGATCCCATGGTCGACTACGCATACATGAAGCGCAACACCGAAGACTTCATGAGTCTGTGGCGCTGCAGCAAGCCTACGATTGCCAAGGTCCATGGCTATGCGGTTGCCGGCGGCAGCGACATCGCCTTGAGCTGTGACCTGCTGGTGATGGCCGAGGATGCGCGAATCGGTTACATGCCGACGCGCGTCTGGGGCTGTCCGACCACGGCGATGTGGACCTATCGGCTGGGCCCGGCGCGCGCGAAACAGTTGATGTTCACCGGAGACACGATCGACGGGCAGACTGCCGCTGCCTGGGGCCTTGCCAATGAGGTCGTTCCCATCGGTGAACTAGAGGCGACGACGCTCAAGCTTGCCAACCGGATTGCCGGCGTTCCGCGCAGCCACCTTGCCATGCACAAGCTGGTGGTCAATCAAGTCATGCTGACAATGGGGCTGGAGCAATCGCAGATGATGGCGACCATGTTCGACGGCATTACACGGCACAACCCGGAGGGACTCTGGTTTCGCCGGTACGCGCAAGTCGAGGGATTCAAGGCGGCGGTGCAATGGCGCGATAGCGGCAAGCCGATACCGGAAGGCGACGAGGCCCGTGCGCTGATTCGCGAGCTGGAAGCAAGGCAGGGCAAATAGTCCCGTGAAGCGTCGTCGGATCAACGCCCCGGATCGGATACCAGTGAAAAGAAAATGGGGGCAGTCACCAGGACTGCCCCCAAATTTTTCAACATATCTTGCTATCGGCTAGCGCCGCGGCGTTGCGTTTCTTCAGGTGCGATGAAGCCGCCGGCGATCAGGCGGCCGGTTTGTCTTCCTGGTGATAACGGGTCGCGCGTTCCACTTCGTTCTTCGAGCCGAGGATCACCGACACGCGCTGGTGCAGCTTCTCAGGCTGGATGTCGAGGATGCGCTCATGGCCGTTGGTGGCGGCGCCGCCGGCTTGCTCGACCAGCATCGCCATCGGGTTGGCTTCGTACATGAGGCGCAGCTTGCCGGGCTTCTCCGGCTCGCGCTTGTCCCACGGGTACATGAAGATGCCGCCGCGCGTGAGGATGCGGTGCACGTCGGCCACCATCGAGGCGATCCAGCGCATGTTGAAGTTCTTGCCGCGCGGGCCTTCGTCGCCGGCCAGGCATTCGTCGATATAGCGGCGTACGGGCGGGGCCCAGTGGCGCATGTTGGACATGTTGATCGCGAATTCCTTGGTGTCTTCCGGGATCGTCACGTCGGATTGCGTCAGCACGAAGCTGCCGGCCTCGCGGTCCAGCGTGAACATGTGCACGCCGTTGCCGACGGTCAGCACCAGCGTGGTCTGCGGGCCGTACACGGCGTAGCCGGCGGCGACCTGACGGCTACCGGCCTGCATGAAGTCGGCCTCGGTCACGGCCTGGCCCGGCTTGGGCATGTGCAGCACCGAGAAGATGGTGCCGATCGACACGTTCACGTCGATGTTGGACGAGCCGTCGAGCGGATCGAACAGCAGCAGGTATTCGCCTTTGGGATAGCGGTTCGGGATCTCGTAGATGCTGTCCATTTCCTCGGACGCCATGGCGGCGAGGTGGCCGCCCCATTCATTGGCGTCGAGCAGGACTTCGTTGGCGATCACGTCCAGCTTTTGCTGGGTCTCGCCTTGCACGTTGCCGGTGCCGGCCGAGCCGAGGATGCCGGCGAGGGCGCCCTTGCTGACAGAGTTGGAAATGGCCTTGCAGGCGCGCGCCACCACTTCGATCAGGAGCCGCAGTTCGGGCTCGATCGTGTTGTGCTGGCGCTGCTCCTCGACCAGGTAGCGGGTGAGGCTGATGCGACTCATGGGGATTCTCCTTGAATGGCCGCAATTCTACATGGGCGCCAGCCTGGCAAGCATTGCCACCGGCCGGTGGGGTGCTGTCGGCGGGGCCGGCGCGCGGCGCTGCCGGCCCCGCCCCGGCCCGCCTGGCGCCGACTTACGGCGCC
>NZ_BAAILO010000615.1:8437-25655 GCF_054589115.1 Cupriavidus sp. 8B
CCTGTTCCAGCGCGGCGCGCATGCGGTCGCGCAGCGGCAGCGCGTACTTCTGCCAGCGGTCCATCACCCGCGCCAGGCGCGAGGCCACCTGCGGGTTGATGGCGTCCAGCGCCAGCACCTGCTCGGCCCAGAAGGCGTAGCCCGAGCCATCCTCGGCATGGAACTGGGCCGGGTTGGCCGCGCAGAAGCTGAAGATCAGCGAGCGCGCGCGGTTGGGGTTGCGCAGGTTGAAGGCGGGGTGCTGCATCAGCGCGCGCACGGTGTCGATGGTGCGCTTGCCTGCGTGGCCGGCGCCTTGCGGCCCCACGGTGCCGCGCTGCGTGCCTTGCAGCGAGAACCATTTGTCGATCACCAGCGGGTCTTGCTCGAAGCGCTGGTAGAAGTCGGCCAGCGCGGCTTCGCGCCCCGGGGCAAAGGTATTGACCATCGCGCCGAGCGCGGTGAAGCGGTCCGTCATGTTGTCGGCGGCCTTGTATTGCGCTTCGGCCAGCGCCTGCATGGCGGCATCGCCGCTGTCGGCCAGGTAGCCCAGCGCCAGGTTGCGCAGCGCGCGCTTGCCGCCGGACACGGCATCCGGGCTGTAGGCGCCCGGCGTGGCATTGGCTTCGAATGCGGCCAGCCAGTCGGCCTTGAGCGCGCGCGCCAGCGCCTCGCGCATGAACTGGCGGGCGCGGTGGATGGCGGCCGGATCGGCCACGCCCATGCGCTCGGCGAGATACGCTTCGGCCGGCAGTGTCAGTGCCTGTTCGCGGAAGGCGGGACTGAGCTGCTGGTCGTTGAGCACGGTGCGCAGCGCGGCCACCAGCGCCGGCTCGAGCTGGAGCTCGCGGCCGGCCTGGCTCTGGACCACCAGTTGCAGCAGCGCGCGCGTGGTCAGGCGCTGGCCGGCTTCCCAGCGGTTGAACGGATCGCTGTCGTGCGCCAGCAGGAAGGTCAGCTGCGCCTCGCTGTACTCGGCGTCAATGATGACCGGCGCGGAGAAGTCGCGCAGCAGCGAGGCCAGCGGCGGCTCGGCGCCGCGCGGCAGGTTGATGAAGCGGAAGGTCTGCTCGGCCTCGGTGAAGTCCAGCACGCGCGTGGTGGCGCCGGGCTGGCTTTCGCCCTCGAGCTGCAGCGGCAGGTCGGCGCCGCTGGCATCGATCAGGCCCAGCGCAAAGGGAATATGGAAGGGCAGCTTGTCCGGCGTGCCGGGGTGCGTTTCGATGCCGACCTTGGGGCAGCTTTGCGACAGCGTCAGCGCCAGCGTGCCGGTGGCGGCGTCCCACGCGGTGCGCACCGCCACCACCGGCGTGCCGGCCTGGCTGTACCAGCGTCCGAACTGGGTCAGGTCGCGGCCGTTGGCGTCAGCCATGGCGGCGCGGAAGTCGTCGCAGGTGACGGCGTGGCCGTCGTGGCGCTGGAAGTACAGGTCCATGCCCTTGCGGAAACCGTCCCGGCCCAGCAGGGTCTGGTACATGCGCACGACCTCGGCGCCCTTCTCGTACACCGTCACGGTGTAGAAGTTGTTGATCTCCTCGTAGCTGTCCGGGCGCACCGGATGCGCCATGGGGCCGGCGTCCTCGGGGAACTGCACCTGGCGCAGCATGCGCACGTCCTCGATGCGCTTGACCGCGCGCCCGGATTCGGAGCCCATCATGTCGGCCGAGAATTCCTGGTCGCGGAACACCGTCAGGCCTTCCTTGAGCGAGAGCTGGAACCAGTCGCGGCAGGTCACGCGATTGCCGGTCCAGTTGTGGAAGTACTCATGCCCGACCACGGATTCGATATTGCCAAAGTCGGCATCGGTGGCGGTCTCGGCGTTGGCCAGCACGTACTTGGTGTTGAAGATGTTGAGGCCCTTGTTCTCCATCGCGCCCATGTTGAAGTCGCCCACGGCGACGATCATGAAGCGGTCCAGGTCGAGCTCCAGGCCGAAGCGCTGCTCGTCCCAGCGGATCGAGTGGATCAGCGAATCCATGGCGTGGCGCGTCTTGGGCAGGTCTTGCGTCTCCACCCAGACCTGCAGCAGTTTTTCCTTGCCGGAGGCGGACCGGATCCGCTCCTCGATGCATTCCAGCTTGCCGGCCACCAGCGCGAACAGGTAGGCGGGCTTCTTGAACGGGTCTTCCCAGACGGCTTCGTGGCGGCCATCGGGCAGCTCGCGCTCGCTGATCAGGTTGCCGTTGGACAGCAGTACCGGGTAGTCCGCGCGCTGTGCGCGCAACGTGACCCGGAAGGTCGACATCACGTCGGGGCGGTCCAGGTAATAGGTGATCTTGCGGAAGCCCTCGGCTTCGCACTGGGTGAAGAAGTTGCCGTTGGAGACGTAGAGGCCGGACAGCGACGTGTTGGCGGCCGGCTGGCAGGCGGTGACGATTTCCAGGGTGCCGTGCGCGGGCAGCTCGGGCAGGGTCAGGCTGCCGGGCGCCTGCTGCGCGCCTTCCAGCGGCTTGCCGTCGAGGCGGACCCCGACCAGCTCCAGTGCCTCGCCGGCCAGCACCAGCGGGCCGGGTGCCTGGCGCGTGAAGCGCAGGGTATTGGTGACCACGGTGCGCGCCGGATCGAGCTCGAGGTTGAGGTCGACGTGCTCAAAGGCGAAGGCCGGCGGAGTATAGTCTTTGCGATGGACGGTAACGGGCGTGTCGGTGCGCAGCATGAAGGGATCCTGTCCTCTGAGGGCCACTTGGGGCGGCATGGTCGCCATGGTCACGGCAGGGGGGGCAGGGCGGGAAGCCGCTGCCGGGGTCGCGTGCCACGGCACTGAAGAACCCATTGTAGCCAAGCGCGGGCGCCCCGGCTCGGGCGCGCGGCGCTGGTGGCGGATCGCGCCGGAATTCCGAGCGCCCGGCACGGTCTGAGTCACACAATGGACAACGAATCGATGAGGGGCAAGATGCCAAAACAATGGCTGGCGAAGCTTGGTCAGGGCTGGGGCCGGATAGCCGGCGAAGGCTTGCGCGGCAGCCGGCTGATGCTGAGCGCGGCGCTGCTCGGCGCGGCGCTGCTGTCCGGCTGCGCCAGCACCGTCACCACGGAGGTGACGGCGTTCCGCCAGGGCAACTGGCAGAACGATCCGCCGCGCACGTATGCGTTCGATCGGACCAGCGGCCAGGAGGCGCAGCTCGAGGACCAGACCTATGAGCAGTGGCTGGCGCAGGCGCTCTCCGGGGTCGGCTTCGAGCAGGTGGCCCGGCCGCAGGCGCACTACCTGGTCAACATGGAGTACGACAGCAACGCGCGGCTGATGCGGATCCAGGAGACCAATTACGTCGACCCGTGGTCACCCGGCTTTTATCCCGGCCCCTACTGGGGGCCTTACTACCGCCCCTGGGGCCCGTACGGCTGGGGCGGCCCGGGCTACTGGCCGCCGGTGACCACGGTGCGCGATGTGCCTGTCACCCAGTCCACGCTGCGCGTATTCTTCAGGGATGCCGCCACCGGGCGCCGGGTCTACCAGGTCACGGCGGATCACCGAGGCGAGGGTTCGTCCCTGCAGGCGGCGATGCCCTACCTGATCCGCAGCGCTTTCGTGCAGTTCCCGGCGGCGGAGAGCGGCCGGCCGAGGCGGGTGACACTGCCGCTGGACCCGAATGACAAGTAGCAGGTAGCAAGCAACCAGCAACAGGCGAGGCATTGCCTGTGCGGCGGTAAAAACTGAATTGCCCGGCGAAAAGCCTTAAAACCCTGGATGCACCCATGGGAGGGGCTTCGCGCCGGGCTTGGGTGAGCTAGAATGACGGCTCGATTTTTCGGCCCGAGCCGCCGGAGCCCGTCTTTGAAAGCTGCAATGGAAGATTCCGGCAAGCACGCCGGATACGACCGGCGCGGCCTTGGCGGGCACTGGCTGGGCCACTTCCTGGACGAGCATAATGACCAGCAAGACCGGCGGTGATGCACCGCAACATGCCCCCAACAGTCCTGAAGCGCAATTGCGCCTGGCCGCGCTGGAATACCACCGCAGCCCGACCAAGGGCAAGATCCAGGTAAACGCGACCAAGGCGCTGTCCAACCAGCGCGACCTGTCCCTGGCGTACTCCCCGGGCGTGGCCTACGCCTGCGAGGAGATCGCCAAGGATCCCGCAATGGCCGCCGAGTACACCTCGCGCGGCAACCTGGTGGCAGTGATCACCAACGGTACCGCCGTGCTCGGCATGGGCGACATCGGTCCTCTGGCCGGCAAGCCGGTGATGGAGGGCAAGGGCTGCCTGTTCAAGAAGTTCGCCGGCATCGACGTGTTCGATATCGAGCTCGATGCGCACGACCCGGACAAGATCGTCGAGATCGTGGCCGCGCTGGAGCCGACGATCGGCGGCGTGAACCTTGAAGACATCAAGGCGCCCGAATGCTTCTACATCGAGAAGAAGCTGCGCGAGCGCATGAACATCCCCGTGTTCCACGATGACCAGCACGGCACCGCCATCATCTCGGGCGCGGCGCTGCTCAACGGCCTGAAGGTGGTCGGCAAGGACATCGCCAAGGTCAAGCTGGCGGTTTCCGGCGCCGGCGCCGCGGCTATCGCCTGCCTGGACACCATGGTGGGCCTGGGCGTGACCCGCTCGAACATCTCGGTGGTGGACTCCAAGGGCGTGATCTATGTGGGCCGCGACGCCAGCATGGAGCCCAACAAGGCCCGCTACGCGCAGGAAACCGCCAACCGCACCCTGGCCGACATCGTCAACGGCGCCGACGTGTTCCTGGGCTGCTCGACCGCCGGCGTGCTGACCGCCGAGATGGTCAAGACCATGGCCGACAAGCCCATCATCCTGGCGCTGGCCAACCCGGAGCCGGAAATCCGCCCGGAAGTGGCCAAGGCCGCGCGCCCGGACTGCATCATCGCCACCGGCCGCTCGGACTACCCGAACCAGGTCAACAACGTGCTGTGCTTCCCGTACATCTTCCGTGGCGCGCTGGATTGCGGCGCCACCAAGATCACGGAAGCCATGAAGCTGGCCTGCGTCAAGGCCATCGCCGACCTGGCCGAAGCCGAGCTGAACGACGCCGTTGCCGCCGCCTACGGTGGCCAGGAGCTGAAGTTCGGCCCCGACTACATCATCCCGACCCCGTTCGACCAGCGCCTGATCGAGAAGATCGCGCCGGCGGTGGCCAAGGCCGCTGAAGAGTCCGGCGTGGCAACCCGTCCGATCAAGGACCTGGAAGCCTACCGCCAGCAGCTCACCCAGTACGTCTACCACACCGGCCTGATCATGAAGCCGGTGTTCACGGCAGCCAAGGCCGCGCCCAAGCGCGTGGTCTATGCCGAGGGCGAAGAGGAGCGCGTGCTGCGTGCGGTGCAGACCGTGGTGGACGAAGGCCTGGCCCGTCCGATCCTGATCGGACGCCCGCACGTGATCCAGATGCGCATCGACAAGGCCGGCCTGCGCCTGAAGGCCGGGACGGACTTCGAGCTGATCAACCCGGAAGACGACCCGCGCTACCGTGCCTACCACGAGGCCTACCATGCGCTGCGCGGCCGCGACGGCGTCACGCCTGACATGGCCAAGGTGGCGCTGCGCCGCTCCAATACGCTGATCGGCACCATGCTGATGCATATGGGCGACGCCGACGCGCTGCTGTGCGGCACCGTGGGCCGCTTCGAAGCCCACCTGGAGCACGTGCAGGACGTGATCGGCCTGGCGCCGGGCGCCAAGGTGTTCGCCGCGATGAACGCGCTGATGCTCGAGAAGTACACGCTGTTCATCACCGACACCTTCGTCAACGACGATCCCACCGCTGAGGAACTCGCCGCCATCACGCAGCTGGCCGCCGAGGAAATCGCGCGTTTCGGCCAGCACCCGAAGGTGGCGCTGATGTCGCACTCGATGTTCGGCTCGTCGAACCGCCCGTCGGCCAAGAAGATGCGTGCGGCCCAGGAGATCCTGGCCCGCGAGGCACCGCACCTGGAAGTGGAAGGCGAGATGCAGGGCGACGCCGCCCTGGTCGAGGACGTGCGCCGTCACTTCCTGCCGGGCACCAAGCTGGCCGGCAGCGCCAACCTGCTGGTCATGCCGACGCTGGACGCGGCCAATATCGCCTTCAACCTGCTCAAGATCACGGGCGGGCAAGGCGTCACCATTGGCCCGATCCTGCTGGGCGCGGCCAAGCCGGTGCACATCCTCAACCCGCAAGCTACCACCCGCCGCATCGTCAACATGACCGCGGTAGCGGTGGCGGAAGCCAACGCCAACGTGGCGCGCTGATCGGGCGGCGCGGCCGGCTTGCCGGCCGCCGCCCAATGAAAACGGGGCTCCTGGAGCCCCGTTTTGTTTGACCGGCTTGTGCTGCAGTTCCGCCGGCCCGGAAAACCTGTCCTGCCCTGATCCCGTTGCAGCTATTCCAACTATTGCAGCATGTTGTACTGCTCGCGCATCACGACGATGATGGACTTGGCCGCTGCCAGCCGGGTTGGCAAATGGTCCTCCTCCTCGCGCGGGAAATCGACTTCCGCGCTCCAGTTGCAACCGGTATGGTCGGGCTGGTGAACGCGCATTGCGTGCAATTCGCACTCGCCGCACTCGGGATTGTTGTTTAGGAACTGGTTCAGGATGGCCATCAACTCCGACCGGGTCTTTGCATCACGCCGCATGAGTCACCTCGTCCGTTGCCGTTTTGTTGCCTGGAACCTAAATCTAGGCACGCAGGCGCAGGCTCGCCAATTGAATCGCCCTATTAAGCAGCGGCTTTCGATCCCGATTTCCAGTAGTTTGCCTCTATCGCACTGCAACAAATCCATGCTGCGTCGCGACAGTACCGAAGCCGGCGGCGCGCAATCCGGTCGAATTGCCAATGGTGCGGCGCGCGAATGCCACTCAGCGGGCGCGAGGCGCGCAAGGCGCCGCGATCCGGTAGCGAGGCTCCCTACGCTCCCGGAAAATCTCGTGGACCCTGGTAAACCTCAAGGCGATCCCGATGCTAAAGAATCTTTGGCACGTGCTGGACCATTCGGCGAATGTGCGCGCCGAGGCGCGCTCGAGACGGCCCGGTCAAGCACCTGCGGCGGCTACCGGACGCAGGGCGCGCCGCGCACCTTCAAGGTGGCAATGACCATGGACTTCTAGGCGGAGCGGCAGGCGGGATCGGCAACTGGCTGGCGCCCCTGTTGCCCTTCCAGCCCTCGTTTGCCGGGCGCGAACACCATCAGGCTGAGCAAGGCCAGCACCCAGGCGCCGATCCCGCCATACACCATCACCCAGCCAAAGCCATGAACGAGCGCCGCATGCAGCGCGGTGCCGGGCGCGTCCAGCGCGGGCAGTTGTGCAAAGGCGTCCCCGAGTGAATCCATGTTGCCTGCTGCAATGTGCTGCGCCAGTGCGCGCAACTGCAACGTATCGAACGCCCCCGGAAAGGCTCGCTTCAGATACGACGAGATGCCCGCGACCAGGATGCATCCCATCAACGCGATATTGATCGCCAGCGAGATCATCCGCGCGCTCATGTCGATGCCGGACGCCATGCCTGCGCGGCTGCTGGGAACCGAAGCGGTGGTGGTATTGGTCACCGGCGTGTTGGTGATGCCCAGGCCGATGCCGGCCAGCAGCGAACCCGGGAGCAAGGTCAACCAGCTTGCCTGCGCCAGGCTGCTGCCGAGCTTCATGAGCATGAAGCCCAGCCCGATCGTGAACAAGCCCAGGGGAATGACCACGCCGGGCCGGTACCGCAGCGCAAGGCGCTCTCCCAGCGGCGGAAACAACAGCGTGGGCAGCGTATAAGCCAGCAAGGACAAACCGGCGGCCACGCTGCCGTAGCCCAGGCCGCCGTGGAAATAAAGCGGCAAGTAGATCATGAACGGCCAGAAGCTGAAGTTCATGCCCATGGAGCCAAGCAGCGCACCGGAGAAGTCCCGGCTGTGGAAGACCGAAACATCGAACATCGGATGCGCACTGAATTTTTCCGCTAGCAGGAAAGCCACGAAGCTGGCTGCCGTCACGGCCATCATGCCGATCGCGGCGGCGCGGGAAACGCCGGCTTCCGGTCCCTGCGTGATCAGATAAGCCAAGCCGAACACGGCCAGCGACAGCGTGACGATGCCCCCGATATCGAGCTTGCCCGCCTGCGGATCGCGTGACTCTTCCACGCCGGCGAATACCAGCGCCAGGGTCAGGATGGCAAGCAGCACGTGAATCAGGAACACCCATTGCCAGCTGGATACGGCAACGATCATGCCGCCGACGATCGGCCCGAAACCCAGGCCGATCCCGAACACGATGCCCCATGCGCCAAAGGCCTTGCTGCGTTCCTTGCCTTCCTGGAATTGATGCGACAGGATCGCCACCAGGCAGATCAGCATGGCGCCGCCGGCCATGCCCTGGAGAAACCGGCTGGCGATCAGGACGGAAGCGCTTTGCGCCAGGCCACAGATCAGGGAGGCGATGCCGAACAAGGCAACGCCGAGGATGAACATGCGCTTGCGGCCAAAGCGGTCGGCCAATGTGCCGGCCGCCATCAGCACCGTGGTGCAGGCGATGGTGTAGGCATTCATGATCCATTGCATGTCCCTGAAGTCGCCGTGCAGCACGCGCTCGAGGGTGGGCAGTATGACCGGCACACTGGAAATCTCCAGGCCGAACATCAGCGCGGCCAGGCAGACGGCGGCCAATGCCATTTGGTTTCTACGGGAATGAGTGAGGCGCATCGATAGTGCTTTCCAGGCGGATCCGGTTTCAGGGAGCGGATGGCGTCGTGCTCGACGCCGGTCTTGGCGCACATTGTGGGCGAGTCCTCGCTATGATAGAAATGATCTAATTTCTTCCGATTCATTAGTACTCATCATATATACGGGACCATGGATTTCGATCCGACACTGCTGCGGGCCTTTGTCGCCGTCAAGGAAACCGGCGGCTTCACGCGCGCGGCGCAACGGCTGCACCTGACGCAGTCCGCAGTCAGCCATCAGATCCGGCGGCTCGAAGAGCAGGTCGGCCGGCCGCTGCTGTACCGCACCACACGCACCCTGACCCTGACCGAGGACGGCAACGATTTTCTCCAGCATGCACAGCAGATCCTGGCCTCGCTCGATGCGCTTTCGCGCCGCTTCCAGCCGTCTCCCGTTTGCGGCGTGGTGCGCTTCGGCGTGCCGGAAACCTTCCTGGGCGAGCGGCTGCCGCAACTGCTGTCGCAGTTCGCCCGGGCATTTCCCGAGGTGCGTCTCGACGTGAACGTGGGCACGTACCTGGACTTACGCGCGATGATCAAGGCCGGCGAACTGGATCTTGCCGTGGTGTTGTCAGAGCCCGGCGGGGAGGGTGGCACGGTGCTGCAGCAGACGCAGTTTGTGTGGGCCGCTGCCCAGACCTTCGAGATCGCACCGGGTGCGTCGTTGCCGCTCGCGCTGTCTCCCTCGCCGTGCGTTAACCGGCAGGTGGGCGTGGCGGCATTGGAGGGCACATCCATACCGTGGCACGTGGCCTTCACGTCGCCAAGCCAGGAGGGCATCCGCACGGCGGTGCTGGCAGGACTCGGCGCCTCAGTGCAGATCCGCGGCGACCTGAAACCGGGGATGAAAGTGGTGGATGGCCAGTTCGGGTTGCCGGCGCTGCCGGCGGCGGATTTTGCGCTGATCTGGAGCGACGGCGAAAAGCCGCCGGCCGCCCGCGAGTTCGGGCAGTTGCTGGTGAGCCTGCAGGAGCCGCCGCCCAAGCCTGGCCGGCGGCCCAGGAAGCTTTAGCCTCGCAGCGCCGCGCTATGCTGCATCGGGCATCGCCTGCGTGCCGGATATCGCCATTCGGCGCCAGCTGGACGAAGGCACGCTCGTCAGCGTGCTGGACGACTACAACCAGGACCGCACGATGCTGAGGGTGCTGTGGCCGTCCAGCCGCCAGCTGTCGCCCAAGCTCCGGGCCTTCGTGGACTTCATCGCCGGAAACCTGCTGGCACCTTGAGCATGGCGTGCCGGCGGGGCATAAAAAACCCGCCACAAGGGCGGGTATCAATTCCCGTTGACAAGGGGAAAGCGTCAGAACTTGTGACGCAGGCCAACACCGAAGGTGTCGCCGTGCGACAGGTCGGTGATCTTGTCGTAGAAATAAGCGGCGTAGACGTCGGTGCGCTTGGACAGGTTGTAGTCGTAGGCGACCGCCACCGTGTTGCGCTTGAAGTCCGCGACCGAGTTCTTGGTCTTGTCGTAGGCGTAGGACGCCAGGATATTGCCGTTGCCGACCGGCACCGACACGCCGACCTGGCCGTTGGTGTGCTTGATGTCGCCGTTGACGTTGTTGTTGATGTCCGACTTGATGTACTGGCCTTGCGCGAACAGCTTGACGACCTTGAAGTCGTAGCTCACGCCGCCTTGCACCGCGTTCTGCTTGCTGAAGCCGACCAGCAGCGGGCTGGTCGACGCGGTCACGTCACCCGGGTTGCTGTCGAACTTCACTTGCTGGAAGGCCAGCGTAGCGGCGAACGGGCCGTTGAAGTACATCAGGTTGCCGCCCCACTTGTTCTGGCCGGTGGCACCTGCCTTCTCGCCGAAGGAGTAGATCACGTTGGCGGTCAGGCCGCCGAAGTTCGGCGTGGAGTACAGCAGCGAGTTGTTCCAGCCCGAATCGCCGATGATGCCCGGGTCGAGCACGCGCGCGGTGGAAGCGCCGAAATAGGTGTGGAACACCATCGGCGAGAACACGTAGGAGTCGATCAGCGGGTTGAACAGGATGGTCGACACGAAGAAAGGCGTGGTGTTGCGGCCCAGCTTGATGGTGCCCAGCTTGTCGTTCTGCAGGCCGACGAAGGCATTGCGGCTGAACATCGAGTCGCCGTTGAAGCGGCCCGAGGAACCGCTGTCGGTGCGGAAGAATCCGTTCAGGTCGAAGATGGCCTTGGTGCCGTTGCCGAGGTCTTCGGTGCCCTTGATGCCCCAGTACGAGGTCTGCATGCCGCCCGAGTTGGCGACATAGGCGCGGCCGGACGCGCCGACGTTCTTGACGCCGCCGACGAACATGTCGGCCTGGCCGTACAGCGTGACGCTGGATTGCGCCATGGCCGCGCCGCTGAAAAGGGCTGCCGCCATCGCTGCCAGCTTGAGGGCCGGCTTGATATGCTTGTGCATTGTGGGATTCTCCGTGGTTGATCCGTTGCGTTCGTTGTGTACTGGGTCCCTGACGGGTTCTATTCGTTCTATTGGTGCTGGTGTTGTTTTTGGCAGGCGCCGGACCTTGGCTCGGTCCGGCGCCTGCCCGTTACAGCGGCATGGGTAACGCAGGGTAACGAAAAGGTAACGAAACGACTGCTTTTTTTGCTCAGCCGGATACTAAGTCGTTCAGGCGGAATTGCGCAATGCGGTGGATCTGCTTGATGCAAGTTTGCAACTCCGCGGCCGGCTCGTTGTTCACGCGCCTTGCGAACTCGCCGATGATGCCGGCGCGGTCATAGCCACGCACGGCCAGGATGAAGGGAAAGCCGAATTTCTCGTTGTACTGGCGGTTGAGCGACTGGAGCTGCTCGAACTGCTCGGCGGAGCATTGGTCCAGGCCGGCGCCGCTTTGCTCGCGGGTCGACTCGGCGGTCAGCTCGCCGCGCACGGCGGCCTTGCCGGCCAGCTCCGGGTGGGCGCGCACCAGCTTGATCTGGGCGGCGTCGCCGGCGTCGTCCACGATGGCGCGCATGGCGTCGGCCAGCGCGGCAGCGTGGGCGAAGGGGCGCTGCGTGGCGGCGGCTTCGGCCACCCACGCGGAGTGTTCATAGATGCCGCCAAGCGCCTGGATGAAGTCGGCGGCCGGCAGGGCGTTGAGTTGGTCGAGGGTGTAGGTCTGGCTCATGGTTCGGCTTATGGTTCTGCTTATGCGTGGTTCTGTGCGGAGTGGGGATGGGTCTCGGCCCAGTGGCGCGCGATATCCACGCGCTTGCAGATCCAGACTTTGTCATGGCCCTGCACGTAGTCGAGAAAGCGCTGCAGCCCGCGCATGCGCCCCGGGCGGCCCAGCAGGCGGCAGTGCATGCCGACCGACAGCATCTTGGGGCGGTCCAGCCCCTGCGGATCGCCCTCGGCGTAGAGCACGTCGAAAGCGTCCTTGAGGTACTGGAAGAACTGCTCGCCGGTATTGAAGCCTTGCGGCGTGGCAAAGCGCATGTCGTTGGAGTCGAGCGTGTAGGGCACCACCAGGTGGGGCTTTGTCTCGCCGTTGCTGACCTCCACCTCGGTCCAGAAGGGCAGGTCGTCGCCGTAGTAGTCCGAGTCGTACAGCAGCCCGCCGTGCTCCACCACCAGGCGGCGCGTGTTGGGGCTGTCGCGGCCGGTGTACCAGCCCAGCGGCAGCGAGCCGGTCAGCTCCTTGATGATCTGCATGCCGATGCGCATGTGCTCGCGCTCGGTGGCTTCGTCCATGCCCTGATAATGGATCCAGCGCCAGCCGTGGCAGGCGATCTCGTGGCCAAGCTCGATAAACGCGCGGGTCAGCTCCGGATGGCGCTGCAATGCCATCGACACGCCAAAGATCGTCAGCGGCAGCCCGCGCTGCTCGAACTCGCGCAGGATGCGCCAGACCCCGGCGCGCGAGCCGTACTCGTACACGCCCTCCATGCTCATGTGGCGCTCGGGGTAGGCCGCCGCGCCGATGATCTCGGAGAGGAACTGCTCGGAGCCGGCGTCGCCGTGCAGCACGTTGTTTTCGCCGCCCTCTTCGTAGTTGAGGACGAACTGCAGCGCAATGCGCGCGCCGCCCGGCCAGCGGGCGTGCGGTGGCTGGCTGCCGTAACCGATCAGATCGCGTGGATAGTTGTGGCTTGTCATCAGGGTCATGGTTCTTCAGGAAACGGTGCCGGCCGCCGCCGGCTGGACTTATTCCGTGCCGTGCGAGTTGGCCGCGGCGTTGCGCATCGCTTCTTCACGCGACTGGATGCCGTTGAAGAAGACGTTGAGCACGACTGCCACGATGGTGCCCAGCACGATGCCGCTGTGGGTGAACGGGTCGGTCCACTTGGGCAGGTACTGGAAGAAGGTCGGCGCCAGTGTCGGGATCATGCCGAAACCGATCGAGATGGCGACGATGAACAGGTTGAAGCGGTTGCGGTTGAAATCGCACGAGCCCAGGATGCGGATGCCGGTGGCGGCCACCATGCCGAACATCACGATGCCCGCGCCGCCGAGCACGAACTGCGGCACCGAGGCCACGATGTGCGCCATTTTCGGGAACAGGCCCAGGCCGATCAGGATGATGCCGCCGGCCACCGCCACATAGCGCGAGCGCACGCCGGTCACGGTCACCAGGCCCACGTTCTGCGAGAACGAGGTGTAGGGGAAGGTGTTGAACAAGCCGCCGATCACGGTGCCCAGGCCGTCGGCACGCAGGCCGCGGGTCAGGTCCTCGTTGGACAGGCGCTTGCCGGTGATGTCGGCCAGCGCGAGGAACATGCCGGTGGATTCCACCAGCGTGATCAGCATCACCACGCACATCGACAGGATGGCGGGAATGTCGAAGGTCGGGATGCCGAAATGCAGCGGCGTGATCAGCGCGATCGCGCTGGCTTCATTGATGCCTTCGAAGGAGACCTTCCCCAGCGCCATCGCTACCAGGGTGCCGATGACGATGCCCAGCAGCACCGCGCAGTTGGAGATCAGGCCACGGCCGTATTTGCTCAGCAACAGGATCGCCACCAGCACCAGCGCTGCGATGCCCAGGTTCCCCAGGTCGCCATAAGCCAGGTTAGGCACATCCTTGACCACGCCGTCGATCACGGCGCGCGTGGTGGGCTGGCCGCCGGCCGCCCAGTTGATCCCCACCCGCATCAGCGACACACCGATCAGCGTGATCACCGTGCCGGTGACCACAGGCGGGAACAGCCCGAGCATGCGTCCCATCAGCGGCGCCACCAGGATGCCGAACACCCCCGCGGCAATCACCGCGCCGTAGATGCCGAGCAGGCCTACGTTGGGGTCGGAACCGATAGCGATCATCGGCGCTACCGAGGCGAAGGTCACACCCATCATCACCGGCATGCGGATGCCGAACTTCCAGAAGCCGAAGGCCTGGATCAGCGTGGCCAGGCCCGCGGCGAACAGGTCGGCATTGATCAGGAAGGCGAGTTGGTCCTTGGGCAGCTTGAGCGCGCCGCCGATGATCAGCGGCACCGCGACGGTACCGGCATACATCACCAGCACGTGCTGCAGGCCGAGCGCAAGCAGCCGGCCCGAAGGCAGCCGCTCGTTGGTCAGGTCCGTGGGGACCGTGGTGCTAGCGCTAGTCATGAGTGTGTCTCCTCTCCTTTGGGTTTGATGGGAACGCTGCCGGGCGGGGTGGCTCTTGGTGTGTGACTCCGGCTGCGCGCATCATCGGGGACGCGTCTCTCATGAGCAGGAATCGGGCCTTGGCCGCAGTTTGGCAGCGGGAACAACCTGCTAGGTGGAGTGACCCAGCACGCTGCGAAGATCGAAATTGCCCGGTTCATCGGGCTGCACGCGGTCGGCGCAAGCGCCGAGATGGTGCGCCATGCGGCTCTGGGCGAGGGCGGCGTCGCCCTGTTCCAGTGCGTCGAGGATCTCTTCGTGTTCGTCGAAGGAGCAGGCGTTATTGCCCGGCGCCTCGACGCTGGCGATCATCAGCGTGGTGCGCGACACCAGCCGGCGCATCATGGTGACCAGCAGCGCGTTGCCCGAAAGCTCGGCCAGCGCGGTATGGAATTCGGCCGACAGGCGGATCCACTTGGGCCGCTCGTTGGTCAGGAAGGCCTGGCGCTCGGCCTCCACCATCTTGCGCAGCGGCGCGATCACGCGCTTGACGTCGCGCATGCCGGCGAGCTTTTCCAGCACCGCGCGCTCCAGCATCTGGCGCAGCTCGAACATGTCGTGCGCCTCGTCGGTGGAGGGGCTGGCGATGAAGGCGCCGCGGTTGGGCTCCAGGTCCACCATGCCGTCGGCGGCCAGGTGCGCCAGCACCTTGCGCACCGTGTGGCGCGCCGTGGCATAGATTTCGCACAGCGAGTGCTCCGTCAGCTTGGTGCGCGGGGGCAGCCGGTGCTCCATGATCGCGTCATAGATCTCGTGATACATGCGCTCCTCGACGGAGCCCTTGCGGGCGGGCTTGATTTCGGTCGGGGCGGCGGTGTCATCGGCACCGGCGATCAGCTTGAGACTCTTGGACATCTTGGCACCAGCGTATCGGTGAGGAGGGGAGCAGCGCGCCGTGGTAAGCGGGGTGAAGCGATGGCGCGCCCCAAAAATTGTTGACAATTATTTGGTTATGGCGGCAATATTGTCAACAAAACCGAGCTAGGTTTTCGACAAGTCAGGGTAATTCCTGAGTTGCCATCCGGAGTGGTGCGAAGCATTGTCGCCATGCACCAGTCCAGCGCCGGGATGCGTTAGAAATACGTACCGAGCGGGCACCATTCCCACAAATGGTGCTAGTGAAGGCAGCGGCGCCTCTCACAACCCAAAGCCCTAAGGAATAACAGGATGGGACGCTTGACCACACATGTACTCGACACCGCAGCCGGCACGCCCGGCGCCGGCATGTCGATTACCCTGCATAAAATTGTCGACAATCGCAAGGAGACGCTGAAGACAGTCGTCACCAACCACGATGGCCGTTGCGACCAGCCCCTGCTGGATGGCGAGACCATGGCGGTCGGGGTGTACGAGCTCGAATTCGGCGCCGGCGATTATTTCCGCACCCAGGGCACCAAGCTGCCCGAGCCGGCATTCCTCGACGTGGTGACGTTGCGTTTCGGCATTGCCGACACCAGCGCGCATTACCACGTGCCGTTGCTGGTCTCCCCTTGGTCGTACTCGACCTACCGCGGTAGCTGAGCGCGGCAACGGGCAATAAAGGAGACAAGACATGGAAGGCTATATCCTCGACTGGGCCAATCTGCTGCTGCGCTGGGTGCACGTCATCACGGCGATCGCGTGGATCGGTTCCTCGTTTTATTTCGTCTGGCTCGACAACAGCCTGACCCGTCCCGACGACCCCGACCTGCAGGAGAAGGGCGTGGGCGGCGAGCTGTGGGCGGTGCACGGCGGCGGTTTCTACAACCCGCAGAAATACCTGACCGCGCCAAAGACACTGCCGGAGAACCTGCACTGGTTCTACTGGGAGTCGTATTCCACCTGGATGACCGGCTTCGGCCTGCTGGTGGTGCTGTACCTGTTCAACGCCAGCACGTTCCTGATCGACAAGAACGTGATGGACATGTCGCCGGGCGCGGCGATCGGGTTTGCGCTGTCCTACCTCGGCGTGGGCTGGCTGGTGTACGACTGCATCTGCCGCGTATTCGGCAAGAGCGACCGCACCGTCGGCATCCTGGTGGCGATCTACGTGGCGCTGGCCGCGTTTGTCGCCTGCCACGTGTTCTCGGGCCGCGCGGCGTTCCTGCTGACCGGCGCGATGATCGCGACCATCATGAGCGCCAACGTGCTGGTGTGGATCATCCCGGGACAGCGCAAGGTGGTTGCCGCGCTGCGCGCGGGCGATCCGGTGGACCCGGTGCATGGCAAGAACGCCAAGCAACGCAGCGTGCACAACACCTACTTCACGCTGCCGGTGCTGTTTGCCATGCTGTCGAACCACTACAGCATGACCTACAGCTACAAGTACAACTGGGCCGCGCTGGTGCTGATCATGCTGGCCGGCGTGCTGATCCGCCAGTTCTTCATCCTCAAGCACAAGGGCAAGATCAACGTCGCGTGGCCTGCTGCCGGCGTGGCCGTGCTGGCGGTGGTAGCGGTGATGATCGCGCCGGTGCAGCGTGAGGTGGTTGCCGGCAAGGACGGCGCCGCCGCCACGCAGGTGAGTTTCACGCAGGTGCAGGAAGTCATCAACTCGCGCTGCATCCAGTGCCATGCCGCGGCGCCCAAGATGATGCCGAGCGCTGCCAAGGGCATCAAGCTCGATACCGCCGACGAGATCAAGGCGCATGCGCAGATGATCTACCAGCAGGCGGTGCAGCAGAAGGCCATGCCGCTGGGCAATGTCACGCAGATCACGGATGACGAGCGTGCGCTGCTGGGGCAGTGGTTTGAGGCTGGCGCCAAGACCACCAATTGATCGGATAAAGATCGACGGGCCTGGCCGAGAGGCGGGCCTCACTGAGCATCGGTGATCGGCGGTCCGGTGGCCGTGTTGTTGATGGCGGGAGGTCCGGACCGACGAGGGTTTGAGCGGGGCGCAAGCCCCGTTTTTTTTGTTTGAGCGGTGTTGGTTTTTGGACCCAACAGCCGTACAACCTGCGGGGTTGGTCGCTGTTTGTTTGAGCGGTGTTGGTTTTTGCACCCAAGAGCCATCGCCGACGAAATAAACAGCGACCAACCCCGCAGATC
>NZ_BAAILO010000615.1:25732-47388 GCF_054589115.1 Cupriavidus sp. 8B
GCTGGGTCACCGCAAATTAGCCATATAACTCGCAAGATTCTGAATATCCGCATCCGACAGCCCGCGCGCCACGCTGGTCATGCTCCCCGCATCATTAGTCCGCTTGCGCGACCGGAAGTCTTCCAGCTGCTTGACGATATAGGCGTATTGCTGCCCCGCCACGCGGGGAATTTCATTCTGCCCGGCAAAGCCGCCAAGATGGCACATGGTGCAGAGCACTTCCTCGGCCTTCTTCCTGCCGGCTTCCACTTTTCGCCCATCGGCCTTGAACTGGGAGGCAATGGGTTTCTGCGCGGCAAAATATTCGCCCAGGTCGAGCATGTCCTCGCGCGACAGCGGCGCGGCCATCGGCGTCATCATCGGGTCGCTGCGCCGGCCTTCCTTGAAGTCCTTCAGCTCCAGGTAGATGTAGCGCGCGGTCTGGCCGGCCAGTACCGGATAGAGTGGATCGCCGGAGTTGCCCATCGGGCCGTGGCAAGCCACGCAGGATTCCGCCTTGCGCCTGCCGGCTTCGGGATCGGCGCGCGCCGTGCCGGCCGCGCATGCCAGCAGCACGCATAGCAAAAAGGCCGGCCCCGGCAGCGCTGGCTGCCGGGGCCGGGCGAGACCCGACGGGATCCGCATACCTATATGCCTATACGCCTATGTGCCTATTGCACCGCGAACACCAGCACGCTGTTGCCGCGCTTGAAGTCCAGTTGCGTGTTGCCGCCGGCCGCCACCGCGATGTACTGCTTGCCGCCGACCATGTAGGACACCGCCGGCGCATTCACGCCCGCGCCGCACTGGTACTCCCACAGCTTCTTGCCGGTGGCAGCGTCGAAGGCGCGGAACAGGCCGTTGCCTTCACCGTTGAAGACCAGGCCGCCCGCCGTCGCGAGCACGCCGCCGATCAGCGGCTGGTCGGTCTTGTAGTCCCACACCACCTTGCCGGTATCGATGTTCACCGCGGAGAGCTTGCCCCACTGCGCTTCGGCCGGGATGGTCTTGAAGGCGCCGCCAAGCCAGAGCTTGCCGCCCGGGTAGGGAGAGGCTTCCACCTGGTACGTCATGGGCTGGTGCAGGTTGGCGGCATAGGCCATCCGCGTCTTCGGGCTGAAGGCCATCGGCGACCATTCCACGCCGCCGTTGGCGCCCGGCAGCATGCGCGCGCCGGTGGCCGTGGGCAGGGTCCACATGTCTTCCTGCGGGATCATGGCTTGCGAGAAGCGGATCAGGCGGCCGTCGCGGCGGTCATGCACATAGACGTGGCCCGTCTTGCCGCCGTGGATCACGCCGGGAATCATCTGGCCGTTCTTGTCGCGCACGTCGACCAGGATCGGCGGGCTGGCGGCATCCAGGTCCCACACGTCATGGGCGATGTACTGCGAGTGCCATTTGTAGGCGCCGGTATCCAGGTCCACCGCGACCATCGAATCGGTATAGAGATTGTCTCCGGGGCGGATGGCGCCATACAGGTCGGGCGAAGGATTGCCCACCACGAAGATCGCCATCTTGTTCTTGCGGTCGATCGCCGGCGGCATCCACACGCCGCCACCGAGCGCCTTGTAGAAGTCCCCGCCCTTGTCCGCGAGCTGCTTCTTCTCGGCCGCGATGTCGCGCTTCATATCGCGCCCGGTCGCGTCCTTGGTGGCCCACACGCCTTCATGGCCTTTTTCGGGGATGGTGTAGAAGGTCCACAGCAGCTTGCCGTCGGTGGCGCTATACGCCTTGAGGAAGCCACGGATGCCGTACTCGCCGCCGTTGGTGCCGATCAGGATCTTGTCGTCCACGACCACCGGCGCCATGGTTTCCGAGTAGCCCAGTTCCGGGTTCGCGATCTGGGTTTCCCACAGCAGCTTGCCGGTCTTGGCGTCCAGCGCGACCAGCTTGGCGTCGAGCGTGCCCATGAAGAGGCGGTCGCCGGCGACGGCTACCCCGCGGTTGTTGGGGCCGCAGCAGAAGGTCGTGATCGGCCCCATCTTGTGCTTGTAGTGCCAGAACTCCTTGCCGGTCACGGCATCGATGGCATAGACGTGGTTATAGGACGTGGTCAGGAACATCACGCCGTTGATGACGATCGGTGCGGTCTCCATGGACTCGAGCACGGCGGTCTGGAACAGGAACGCCGGCTTCAGCCTTGCCACATTCTTGGTGTTGATCTGGCTGCCCGGGTAGTAGCGCGTCTGCACGTAGGAGCCATTGGAATGCACCCAGTCGTTCGCGTTGTTGCCGGCCGCGTCGAGCTGTGCCTGTGTCACCGGCGGCAGGGGCCGGGTCATGGCCGCGCCCGGGGTGGTCGCGCCGCCCTGGCTCTCGTCCGCGCCGAAGGCTGCGGGCATGAGCGCGGCGGCCACGGCGGCCAGCGCAAGCAACAGCAAGGGGAGGGTCAACCGGGTATGGCTGCGGGAAGAGAGCATGGGAAGCTCCTTTTTGAATTTCCGTGCCCCGGCTTTCCCAGGGCGAAAGCGTGTGCTTGTCGCACACTGTGGCGGCCCGGGTCACATGCAGTATAGGCAAGAGTGCAGGCAAAACAACCCGCATTGCAGTGGGTGCTTAAACCATGCTCGCCGCGCTGCAACATGCGTGCGGACGTTCCTTGAAATTGCGCGTCTTACCCACCACACTTAGCCGGCGAAGGTGTCGCGATGAGACTGGCAACGTAGTCAACGGCAGCGGCGGGAGACGGACATGAACGGACGCACTGGATGGCGCGCGGGGCTTGCCGCTGCGTTGCTATGTGGCATGGGCGTGCTGTGCCTGCCGGCCAATGCCGACGACGACATCAGCCTCAATGCCCGCCTGCTTGCCGCCGCCCGGGCCGGCGACACGGCGGCGGTGAGCGCATCGCTGCAGCAAGGCGCGGCGGTGAATGCACGCAACCGCATCGGCGATACGCCGTTGCTCACCGCGGCCAAGCGCGGGCTGACCGACATGGCGCGCACGCTGGTCGAGCATGGCGCCGACGTCAGCCAGGCCAACGTCCAGGGCGTGACGCCGTTGATGGCCGCGGCCTTCGGCGGCTTTGAGGAGATCGTGGCGATGCTGCTGGCGCGCCATGCGGAGCTGGCCGCCACGGATCGCGTCGACAAGACCGCCATGATCTACGCGGCCGGCGAGGGCCATGCCGGCGTGGTGCGGCAACTGCTGGACGCCGGCGTGGACGTCAACACCCGGTACGCAAATGGGCTTACCGCGCTGATGTGGGCGGCCGGCTACGACAAGGTCGAGACGGTGCGCCTGCTGCTGTCCAGAGGCGCCCGGCCCGAGCTGCGCGACAACCGCGGGCTGACCGCGCGGGAGATTGCCGATCAGGCTGGCGCGAAGACGGTCGCCGGCTTGCTGAGCGCGCAGCACTGATCGTCGCTCATGGCGCATCGAGCGTGCCCGCGCTCTTCGGGTACGTGACGATGCCCCAGTTCAGCGCGATGCCATCCAGCTGGCGCACCGGCTGGTAGGTCTGCGCATCGACCACCAACACTGCGTTGGAGCGGCCGCACGCAATCAGCAACCGCGCATCGTCGGGCGTAAAGCTGAAGTGCCAGCAGCGCTTGCCGATGTCGATGTTGGCGATGTTTTCATAGCTGTTTGCATCGAACACCTGCAGCGTGTCCGCGCGCGATGCAGCGATGAACAGACGCTTGCCAGCCCGGTCGAATGCGACGCCATACGGCCCGGTGCGGGTCGGCACGGTCTGCAGCACGCGGTAGTCCGCGGCATCGAGCACCAGGAAGCTATTGCTCGATTCCAGCGTGACGATGTAGCGCCGTCCGTCCGGGCTCACCTTGATGCCGCGTGGCCGCGAGCCCTGCGGCGCGTTCAGCAGCCTGATCCGCCGCCCGCTCGCGCGCGCGTAGACCGAGATCGTATCGTCGCCTTCATTGGTGACCAGCAGCTGGCGGCCGTCGGGCGAGAACTCGATGCCTTCGGTTTCCAGCCCGCTGGGAATGGCGCGGGCGATGCGCCACTGCGCGAGGTCGATCACTGCGATTTCCGCCGGGGCCGGCGCGTCGTCGCCAGCCTTGGAGGGCTTCGGCGCGCCCGCCGTCCCTGCGCGCTCGCCGGGCTCATAGGTGACAAAGGCCTGGCCGCCGGAGACCCGCACGAACTCGGGATTCTGCCCGATGGGCAGGCGCTTGATCACCTGCCCGTTGCGCGTGTCGATCACGGAGAGATCGCCGGTGGCCTTGTTGGCGGTCAGCAGGTATTTGCCATCCGCGGTGAGCGCGAGGCCACGCGGGCCCTTGCCACCGGGATCGAGCATGCGCGTGACCTCAAGCCGGTCGAGGTCGATCACCGCAACGCCGCCGCTCTCGCTTGTCACGTAGGCGGTGGCGGCGCGCGAGCTCACCGTGCCCCCCAGCCCCGCGCACAGGGCCAGCATCGCGACGCCACGCTTGCGCGAACTCCCCATTGCCGCCATGTTTGCCTCCACTTGCTTGTTTGCCACTGCATTCGCCGGATCGGTTCATTCTTGGCGAGGGCGCCGCGCTTGCCAAGGTATTCCTGCGCGCTAGCGCCCGCCCCATTCATAGCGCACGCCCACCAGGAAGAGCCGCGGCGCGCCGGGCGCGACGAAGCGCTCGACCGGCACCGCCGCGCCGGGCCGCAGCAGCGTGCCGCCGGGAAACACGTTGAGGCCTGCCTGCCCATAGGTTTCATAACGGCGGTCCAGCACATTGTCGACGCGCGCATAGAGCTGCCAGCGCGCATCGACCTGCCAGCTCGCCCGCAGGTTGAACAGCACGAAGCCAGCGGTGCGCGCCAGGCGCGGATCCTGTGCGCTCAGCGCGCCGTCCTCAACGCCGGCCACCGGGCGCGACGACGATGCGACCATGGAGCCGCCGAGCGTAACCGACTCGGTTGCGCGCCAGTCTGCGCTCAGCTTGAAGCTATGCAGCGGCACGCCCGCCATGCGCGTGCCGGGGCGCACGTTGACGGGCGCCGCGAACGGCGTCTGGATCTGGCCGTCCGCCTGGTAGGTGGATTGCAGGTAGCTGTAGCTCGCGCGCAGCATCACCCGGCCCAGCCGCTGGCGCAGTCCGAGCTCTAGCCCCTGGCTGCGGGTCTTGGGGAAGTTGGTGAAGTAGCCGAGCGGGCTGACCGGCGAGCGCTGGAACAAGATGTCGTCGCGGTTGTCGCTGCGGTACAGCGCCAGCGTGAGGTCGGTGGCATCGCTAGCCTTCCAGCGCCCGCCGAACTCCACCGTGCGCGACACCACCTGGCGCAGGTACGGGTCCGCCTGCAGGCCGGTGGGCAGCTGGCAGGCGTTGGCCGGATCCGCGCAGCCCAGCTCGATCGCGGTCGGCATGCGCGTGCCTTGCGAGGCCGAGGCAAAGACCGTGAGGCCGCTTCGCAACGGGTGCGAGATGCCGAGCGAAGGATTGAGCTTCGAGAACGTGAAGCGTTCGTCGGACGCGTTCGGCAAGCTCAGCACGGTGTGCGTGCTCGAGGTGTTCCAGCGCGCGCTCGCGGTGAGGTAGCTGTGCGGCAGCAGCTTGATGGTATCGGAGGCATACAGGCTGACGGTGCTGGTGCGGCCATCGAGCGAGGCATTGGTGGTGGGCGTGGCGCCGGGGTCCGCCACCGCCACGCGATCGTCGTTGAAGCTGGCGGGCTGCGTGTCCTGGCGATACGTTGCGCGGCTCAGGGCAAAGGCCGCGCCCAGTACCGCGTTGTGGACGTCGCCCGTATGCGACCACTGCCCGGACAGCCCGTAGTCATGCGTGTTGACGGTCGCGGTATTGAGCACCGCGCTGGCCGGCGCGGCGCTTGGCTCGCAACCGGCATTGCCAGCATTGCCCTGGCAGCCGAGCAAGGTGTCGAGGTAGTCGTTGCTGACATCGCCGGTGCTGGCCTTTGCGTGCCCCAGGCGAGCGTAAACCGTCAGCGCGAGCTGGTCCTCGGCGTTGAACTGGTGCGTGCCGTTCAGCGTGACCTGCAGCGAGCGCGTGCGGGTAATGTCCGGCGCGGTGTAGATGGCGTTGCGCTGGCTGCCGTAAATACTGTCCGGCAGCAGGCCGTTGCCGGACAGGCGGCTGCTGCTGCCCAGCACGCTCACGCTCCATTGCGTATCGGTGGTGGAGCGGCCGAGCTTGGCGAACAGGTTGCCCAGGCTGCTGCCGGAGTGCTGGCGCCAGCCGTCCTCGCGAAAGCCCGTGCCCGCCACGAAGGCGTGCCAGCCGTCGCCGAGCACGTTGCCCGCGCTCACATCGAGCCGCGCGCGGCCGTGGCTGCCGAGGCTCAGGTCAGCCTCCACGCCGGGATGTGTCTCGCCGGACTTGGTGGTCAGCGCCAGCGCGCCGCCAAGCGCGTTGAGGCCGTAGAGCGGATTGCTGCCGGGCACCAGCGTGATGGTGCTGATCGCAGCCTCGGGGATTGCCGTCCAGTCGACCACATCGCCCAGCGCGGCATTCTGGCGTACGCCATCCAGGTAGAGCGCGATGCCCTGCGCTGCGCCCAGGGTGGAGGACAGGCGGTAGCCGCGATAGAGGATGTCCTTCTGGAACGGATTGCCCTGCACGTCGTTGATCACCACGCTGTCCATGGTTTCGCCGAGGAACGAGGACAGGTTGCCGGACTTGGCGCGCTCCATGTCGGCGTCCGTCGCGGTCTGCACATTGCCGGGAAACGCCTCGCGCGGGATGGAGAATGAAGGCAGCGGCGCGGGTGCGACCACGGTGACCTCGCGCAGGTTGTGGACCTCGTCGGCCGGCGGCGCTGTTTCCGGCGTCTGGGCGGCCACGCCCGCCGGTGCGCCCGCTGCCAGCGCCACCAGTGCCACCCGAGCGCAGCCGGCTGCCGTGCGCTGCGCGGCGGGCGCGAGCCTTGAGCGGCGCGGACAGGGGAGGGCGAGGGCCATTACCTTCTCCGTCGGGACAAGGGCGCAGCGCAGGGGATGCCGGGTGATGCCGGGTGATGCAAGTGCTACTTACTGTAGTGCACAGTGTGGCAAGCGCCAAATCGATCACGCGGCGGCAGCGAGCCGGCGGCGCGCGCTGCATTTTTCGCCTAGAGTTTGAAGGCGTGCCAAGCGCACCGCACCCGCATGCTGTCTTGCAGCACCCCGCTCTTCACCGGATCGAGGAGTCCACCATGCCGTTTGCTGAACCCGTCGAACGCATCGCATCCATCGACCGGCGCCGCCGCTTGCTCACCGGCAGCGTTAGCCTCGCCTTGCTGGCGATGTGGCTGGGGATCTCGCCCTCGCGCTTGCGCGCGCAGGCTAGCCGGGATGGCGCGCCCATGCCCATTGGCGTGATCGGCTCGGGCCGCATCGGCGGCACGCTGGGCGGCCTGTGGGTGAAGGCTGGCCATCCCGTGCTGTTCTCCTCGCGCCACCCGGATGAGATCAAGCCGCTGGTCGAGAAGCTCGGCCCGCTTGCCCGCGCGGGCACGGTGGCCGAGGCGCTGGCCTTTTCCAATGTGATTCTTCTCGCCGTCCCTTACAAGGCCTTGCCTGACCTCTCGGCGGAGTACGGCAAGGCCTTTGCCGGCAAGGTGGTGGTGGATGCGACCAATGCCGTGCGCGCGCGCGATGGCGCCGTAGCCGAAGAGGCGATGCGCAAAGGCATCGGCATCACCACCGCAAAGTACCTGCGTGGCGCGCGCATCGTGCGTGCCTTCAATTTCATGGGCGCCACCAACTTCGCGAACATGAACCACCGGGCCGAGGGCCTGATCGCGGTGCCGATCGCCGCCGACGATCCAAAGGCGCTGCGCATTGGCGAGCAGCTGGTGCGCGATGCCGGCTTCGAGCCGGTGGTGGTTGGCCGGCTGGCCACGGCCGACAGCTTTGCCCCGGGCGGCCCGCTGTTCCACCAGATCGGCTCGGCCGACGCCATGCGCGCGCGCATCGCGGAGCTAGGCGGGAAGATGGGGGCGGCAGGCGCTGCGTCCAAATAAGAACGGCGCTGGCCAGCCCGCCCGAGCGGGCTTAGCCGCGCCAGGCGCCCTTCATCCAGACCCAGCCGCCGCCTTCGAAGCGCCAGACCCAGTGTCCGGGGACCCAGTAGGCGTGCTGCGCGGGCATGACCGTGATCTGCTCCACGATCACGGGCGGCATCACCGGCACCGGCTGCTGGACCCAGCGGCCGTGCACCCAGAACCAGTCGTTGCCCTCCCACTTCCAATGGCCCGGCACCCAGTTCCAGCCGTAGGCCGGCGCGGGACCGCGGTCCTCGTGCACCGGCGGCGGCATGTTGCGCACCACCTGGTGAGGCGGCGGTGGCGGCGGCTGCCGTACTACCACGCGTTCGGTCACGCAGCCGGCGAGGCTGCCGAGCACGGCCAGCGAGGCGAGCGCCGGCAGGGCGCTGCGGAGCAGGCGGCGGCGCATGGGCGCATGAGGTTTGCTGGTTGCCATTTCTCTATGTCCTGTGGAATCTGATTTGCGGTCAAGCGTCGTCTAAGGGGCGGCCCCGGGGCGGCATGCGCAATGACCTTGGGACCGATATCGTCCTTAACGAGGCAAGCGCTGCGCCGCGGGACAAGCACAGGGAAAGACTTTGTAATTGAGTATTACGCGCCCCAAATGAAAAACCGCAGCCAGGGGGGCTGCGGTTGCGGCGGGCGGCCATCGCTGGCCGCCGGGGCGGTGCTTCAGGCTGGGTCAGGCCGGCACTGGCGCGTTGGCGCTGGTCTGCCGGCCGCGGAAGTCCGTCCAGCACAGCGCCTTGAAGTCGTACAGCTTGCAGCGGCGCGCCGTATGGAAATACCAGCGCCAGGTGAAGTTCTGGATGATGATGCGGCCCGGCAGCGCGTGCTCCAGCAGCGCCTGCGCACGCTTGAGGCGGTACAGCGGCACGCTCATGTCCACGTGGTGCGCGGTGTGCTCCATGATGTGATGCAGCGCCGCGCCGATGCCATAGCGAAAGCGCAGGTGCACGGTAGTGGAGACGAAGGGCTGGGCGCGCGCCCACATGGCCTTGGTATCGTACCAGGCCACGCTGGTGTGGGTGTGGTGCACGTAGAGCACGAAGCCCACGGTGAAATTCCAGACCAGGAACGGCAGCACGAAGCCCAGCCCGACCAGCAGCGCGACCGACTGGCCGGTGGCAATTGCCAGCCACGCCAGCGCGCCGATCCACGCGGCGCCGAACAGGGCCACCAGCGCGCAGTCCCACATGAAGACGGCGCGGCGCGTGGGCATCTGGCGGCGGCTGGGGAAGAACATCTTGAACCACCAGATCTCGACCAGGTAGTACAGGCCCGCGCCAAAGCCGGTGCGGTAGACGCGCTCCAGCGCACGGCGCCAGCGCGGCAGCGCCTGGAATTCATCCAGCGAGTAAGGCGCCCAGACAAAGTCGAAGCCCTTGAGGTTGGAGTAGCCGTGGTGGACCACGTTATGGCCCACTTCCCACAAGCTGTAGGGCGTGAGCGATGGCAGGAAGGTCAGCCGGCCCAGCCATTTGTTCAGGCCGCGCCGGGGCGTCAGGCTCTGGTGGCAGGCATCGTGGCCGATGATGAACAAGCGGGCGATGACCAGCCCCGTCGCCACGCTGGCGGCCAGCTTGGCGAGCCAGTGGGAGAACAGCACCACCCCGGCCAGCGCGGCCAGGAACAGCGCGGTGTCCAGCGCGAACAGCGCCAGCGCGCGCGGTGTGCTGCGCGCGCCAAGCGGGATCAGCCAGCCGCGGATGATCTTGCGCGAAGGCAGGGGGGCGTCAGGGGAAATCGGCTCCGGTAAGGAAGCTTGCTGCGAGGCAATCATGCAAAAACCTTCAGTTGTCGAACGCGGGGTCGGGTGCCTGGATAGGCCCGAGACTGGCGATGCGCGGCCACAGGACAGGCCGATGGTGTGACAGCTTAGAAGGATTGCGTGACAGGGGTGTTGATCCGGGTCAAGCCGATGCGGCCGGACCCGGTGCGACGCGGTTAAAAGTGATGCTTAGCGCGTGGCGGAGGCCGGCGCGCTTGCCGGCTCGCCCATCACATAGACCTCGCCGATGACGCGGTCGTCACCCAGCATGGCGAAGGCGAACAATTGCTCTTCCAGCGTTGCCGAGCGCTCGCTGCGGCGCGCGATCAGCGGCGTGGCCTGCGGGTCGAGCACGATGAAGTCGGCCTCGCAGCCGGGCGTGAAGCTGCCCACGCGCTCGCTCCAGCCCAGTGCGTCGGCGGCGGCGCGGGTGGCCAGGTAGAACATGCGCAGCGCGGTGAGGTGGTAGCCGCCCATGCGTGCCACCTTGTGGGCGGCGTTCATGGTGCGCAGCATCGAGAACGAGGTGCCGCCGCCCACGTCGGTGGCCAGCGTCACGTTGAGGCGGTGCGCGTCGGACTGGTGGAAATCATAGAAGCCGCTGCCCAGGAACAGGTTGGAGGTGGGGCAGTGCGCCACCGCGGCGCCGCTGTCGGCTAGCCGCTTGCGATCGTCCTGGTCCAGGTAGATGGCGTGGCCGTAGAGCGCGCCCGGGCGCAGCAGGCCGTAGTGGTCGTAGATGTCGAGATAGCTGCGCGCTTGCGGGAACAGCTCGGCCACCCACTTCACTTCGTCGCGGTTTTCCGCCACGTGGGTCTGGATGAAGGCATCGGGATACGCCTTGGCCAGTTCGCCGCAGGCTTCCAGCTGCGCTTCGCTGGAGGTGGGCGCGAAGCGCGGCGTGATGGCGTACGACAAGCGATTCTTGCCGTGCCAGCGCGAGATCAGGTCGGCCGAGTCGCGCGCGCCGGACTCGGCGGTATCGCGCAGGAACTCGGGGCAGTTGCGGTCCATCATGACCTTGCCGGTGACGAGACGCAGGTTGCGGCGATCGGCTTCGGCGAACAGCGCATCCGCCGAGGCCGTGTGCACCGTGCTCCAGGCCACCGCGCTGGTGGTGCCGTTGCGCAGCAGTTCGTCGGCGAAGAAGCCGGCGACGGCTGCGGCGTACTCCGGCTCGGCAAAGCGGCGCTCCTCGGGGAACGTATAGGTCTCCAGCCAGTGCAGCAGGCCGGGCGAGGGCGAGGCGATGATGTCGGTCTGCGGGTAGTGCACGTGCGTGTCGATAAAGCCTGGCACGATCAGCTTGCCACGGCGGTCGATCACTTCGGCGCCGGCCGGGATCTGGTCGGCCAGGTCGGCATGGTTGCCAACCGCGGCGACATGCCCGGCGGTGACGATCAGCACCCCGTCTTCCCAATACTGATACGCGTCGTCATGAAACTGGGGGTCGCGCAGAAAGTGCAGCACGCGGCCACGGATGGCGCGGGTGATGGACTGGGTGGGGGGCGTGGTCGTCATAGCGATGTCTCGTGGGCGCCGGCGCGCACATGGCGCGCCGGCATCTTGGTGTGAGCCGCGCTCAGGCCGTGGAGGCCGCGGCGGGCAGCGGGGATTGCCAGAAGTGGTCGACTTCGGCGAGGAAAGCCGTCTTTTGCGAGGCAGGCAGGAACGACGCCTCGAAACTGTTGCGGGCCAGCTTGTGGCCATCGGCCGCGGTCAGCGGCAGGGCTTCGAAGGTGGCTTCCCAGTTCGCGTTCATATAGCCGCCGAAATAGGCGGGGTCGTCGGAGTGCAGCGTGACCAGCACGCCGGCTTCCAGCAGGCGGTGCAGGGAGTGGTCGCGCAGGTCCGGGTAGACCTTGAGCTTCTGGTTGGACAGCGGGCAGACCGTCAGCGCCACGCGCTCGCGGGCCAGCCGCTCGACCAGTGCCGGGTCGTCGATCGCGCGCACGCCGTGGTCGATGCGCTCCACCTTGAGGATGTCGAGCGCGTCGGTCACGTATTGCGCCGGGCCTTCCTCGCCGGCATGCGCCACCAGGTGCAGGCCGAGCTCGCGGGCGCGGGCAAACACGCGGGCGAACTTCTCCGGCGGGTTGCCCTGCTCGGAGGAATCCAGCCCGACGCCGACAAAGCGGTCGCGGTAGGGCAGCGCGGCTTCCAGCGTGGCGAAGGCGTCTTCCTCGGAGAGGTGGCGCAGGAAGCAGAGGATCAGGCTGCTGGAAAAATCGTACTGCGTGCGGGCCTGGGCCAGCGCGTCGGAAATGCCGTCGATCACCACGTTGATCGGCACGCCGCGTTCGGTGTGCGTCTGCGGGTCGAAGAAGATCTCGGCGTGGCGCACGTTGTCGGCGACGGCGCGCTGCACGTAGGCCATCGTCATGTCGAAGAAATCGTCCTCGGTCAGCAGCACGCTGGCGCCTGCGTAATAGATATCGAGGAACGACTGCAGGTCGGTGAAGGCGTAGGCCTCGCGCAGGGCTTCCACGCTGGCGTACGGCAGCTTGACCTTGTTGTGCTGGGCCAGCCGGAAGATCAGCTCAGGCTCGAGCGTGCCTTCGATATGGACATGCAGTTCCGCCTTGGGCGTCTGGCGAATACGGTATGCGAGCGCGGCATCGAGCGTCATGGGGTTCCTTTTGCGGTCTTGGTTTGCGTCGTGCTCGTCGCTTTGCCGCTGCGGCCCGCGGTCAGCGCGCCCAGATGGGCGAGGCGCTGGTCGCGAACCTGCAACAACTGAGCGACGATGGCAACCGCAATCATAGCCGGAGCCTTGTCCGTGATGCCGGAGACGCCCATCGGGCACGTCATTTCCGCAAAGCGGGAAGGGTCAATCCCGTGCTCCGCCATGCGATGCTCGAAGCGCGCGCGCTTGGTCTTGGAACCGATCAAACCGAAGTAGGCGAAGTCATCGCGCCGCAAGATCCGCTCGCACAGCGTCTGGTCCAGTGCGTGGCTGTGCGTCATCACCAGGAAGTAGCTGCCGGCCGGCGCATGGTCGACCACGGCTTCGGGGATGTCGCTGGCTTCCGGGGTGACGTTATCGGGCAGGTCGGACGGGAACAAGGTGTCGCGCTCATCCACCCAGTGCACCTGGCACGGCAGGTTGGCCAGCACCTTGACCAGCGCATGGCCCACGTGCCCGGCGCCGAACAGCACCACGTGCAGCTCGTCCGGCACCAGGGTGTCGGTCCAGCCGCCGTCCGCATGCAAAGTCACCGAGGGCAGCAGCGCCGGCGCCGCGGCGTGCTGCACCGCGCCGGTGCGCGGCACCGTGCGCATCAGCGAGCGGCCGGTGCCGAACGCGGCCTGCACCGCGTCCAGCCACGGCAGGTCGGCCTCGCCCAAAACCTCGAAGGCGAGCAGTACCACGCCGCCGCAGCATTGCCCCAGCGCCGGGCCCAGCGGGATGCGCACGATCTGCCGCATTGCATCGCGCTCGGCCAGCATGGTGCGGGCGATTTCCATGCCGCGCCATTCGAGATGGCCGCCGCCGATGGTGCCAACCAGTTCGTCGGCGGTCACCAGCATGCGCACGCCCGCCTCGCGCGGGGCGGAGCCTTTCACCTCGGCGATGGTGACCATCGCCACCGGCACGCCCGCGCGCACCCAGCGGGTGGCGTCGGCGAAGCGGAAGGGTTTGAGGGGTGCGTCCTGCATGGTGATGCCTTTTAAGGTTGATGCTTTGCCTTGGGGTAAGGCGGCGCTTTACGTCGTTACATCGTTGCGGTCTTCAGCGAGGGTGGTCTGTGGGCGCATCCGTCAAGCCACCTCGCCTCACTGCACCACCGGCACAGCCACCCGCACCGCATCCACCGCATCCAGAATCGCCTCGCTCGTCGCAGGCGCCACCAGCGGCGGATTCACCTTGTAATCCCCCACGCTGGCCACCGCATCGCGGATCGCGAAGAACACCGAGAACGGCAGCAGCAGCGGCGGCTCGCCCACGGCCTTGGACCGATGGATGCTGTCCTCCGCATTGTCGTTCTGGAACAGCCGCACGTAAAAATCTTCCGGGCAGTCGTTGACGGTCGGGATCTTGTAGGTGGAGGGCGCATGCGTCATCAGCTTGCCGTCCTTGTTCCACCACAACTCCTCGGTGGTCAGCCAGCCCATGCCCTGGATAAAGCCGCCTTCGACCTGGCCGATATCGATGGCCGGGTTGAGCGAGCGCCCGGCGTCGTGCAGCACGTCGGCGCGCAGCAGGCGCCATTCCCCGGTGAGCGTGTCCACCAGCACTTCGGAGCAGGCCGCGCCATACGCGAAGTAGTAGAACGGCCGGCCCTGCAGCTTGGACTGGTCCCAGTACAGCTTGGGCGTGGTGTAGAAGCCATCGGACCACAGCTGCACGCGCGCCACATAGGCTTGCCGCGCGAGGTCGCTGAAGTCCAGGCGGAGTTCGCCCGCCACCACCAGGTCGTCGCCGAACTGCACGCTGTGCGCATCCACGCCAGCCTGGCGCGCGGCAAATGCTGCCAGGCGCTCGCGGATCTGGCGGGCAGCGTCCTGCGCGGCCTTGCCGTTGAGGTCGGTGCCGGTGGAGGCGGCGGTGGCCGAGGTGTTGGCCACCTTGCTGGTATCCGTGGCGGTCACGCGCACGCGTTCCAGCCGGATGCCAAGCTCATGCGCTACCACCATCGCCACCTTGGTGTTCAGGCCCTGGCCCATCTCGGTGCCGCCGTGGTTCACCAGCACCGAGCCGTCGTTGTACACGTGCACCAGCGCGCCGGCCTGGTTGAAGTGCGCCACGTTGAAGGAGATGCCGAACTTTACCGGGGTGAGGGCGATGCCCTTCTTCAGCACCGGGCTGCTCGCATTGAAGGCGCGCGTGGCCTCGCGGCGCTCGCGGTAGGCGCTGGTCGCTTCGAGCTCGTCGAGCAGTTCGTGGATGACATTGTCTTCCACGGTCTGGCCGTAAGGCGTGACATTGCGCTCGGTCTTGCCGTACAGGTTGGCGCGGCGCACGTCGAGCGCATCGCGGCCCACGGTGCGTGCCACGTTGTCGAGGATGTACTCCATGGCAAAGGCGCCCTGCGGGCCGCCGAAGCCGCGGAAGGCGGTATTGCTCTGCGTGTTGGTCTTGCCGCAGTAGCCGTCGATCTGCACATTCGGCAGCCAGTAGGCGTTGTCGAAGTGGCAGATGGCGCGGGTCATCACCGGGCCGGACAGGTCCGCCGAAAAGCCGGCGCGCGAGACCATTTCCACCGACACGCCGTCGAGACGGCCTTGGGCATCGTGGCCGACTTCGTAGTCGAAGACGAAGTCGTGGCGCTTGCCGGTGATCATCATGTCATCGTCGCGGTCCGGGCGCAGCTTGACCGGGCACAGCAGCTTCCACGCGGCCAGCGCGGCGCAGCAGGCGAACATTGCAGACTGCGATTCCTTGCCGCCGAAGCCGCCGCCCATGCGGCGGCACTCCACCAGCACCTGGTGCGCGTGCCAGCCCAGCATATGCGCCACCGCATGCTGCATCTCGGTGGGGTGCTGGGTCGAGCACCACACGTGCATGCCGTCATTCTCCTTGGGCGCGGCGTAGGCGATCTGGCCTTCCAGGTAGAACTGCTCCTGGCCGCCCAGGCGGATATTGCCCTTGTCCCGATGAAGCGCCGCGGCGATATGGCTGGCCGGCTCGCCGCGCGTCAGGTGCATCGGCGGCAGCACATAGCTGCCGGCCTGGTGGGCCGCCTCTGGCGACAGCACCGGCGCCAGGTCTTCGTATTCGACAGCGCCCAGGCGTGCCGCACGGCGCGCGGCGTCGTGCGAGGTCGCCACCACCACGAACATCGGCTGGCCGATGAATTGCACCAGGCCATTGGCCAGGATGGGGTCGTCGTGGATGATCGGGCCGCATTCGTTGGCGGCGGGGATGTCCTCGGCGGTCAGCACTGCCACCACGCCCGGCGCGGCGCGCACCTTGTCGAGCGAGATCGACTTGATGCGGGCGTGGGCGCGGGTGCTCATGCCGAGCGCGGCGTGCAGCGTGCCGGCCAGCTCGGGGATGTCGTCGGTGTAGGTGGCCGTGCCGGCCACATGCAGGTGGGCCGATTCGTGCGGGCGCGATACGCCCACTTGCGGCGTCGACACGGCGGTCCTGGCTTCGATCGCGGCGTCGAGCAGGAAGGGTTCGGTTTGCTTGTTCATGCCGATCTCTCCTTACGCGGTGACGGTGGCGGTGGTCGCGCCCGCGCCGATGGCGCGGACATTGACGGCGGCGGCGGGCAGCGCGTCGGCGCGCGTCTCCAGCCAGAAGCGGTACAGCAGGTTGGCGGCGCCCCGGCTGCGGTAGGCAGCGGTGGCGCGCATGTCGGACAGCGGGGTGAAGTCCTGCGACAGCGCGCTCATGGCGGCGCGGGCGGTGGCTTCCGTCCAGGGCTGGCCAACCAGCGCGGCTTCGGCATGTGCGCCGCGCTTGGGCGTGGCGGCCATGCCGCCGAAGGCCACGCGCGCATGCCGGATCGCGCCGCCCTCGATGGTCAGCGCAAAGGCGGCGCACACCGCGGAAATGTCCTCGTCAAAACGTTTCGACAACTTGTAGGTGCGCAAGTGCTGGGGGCCCGCCAGCGGCACGCGCAGCGCCGCGACGAACTCGCCTTCGGCCATGGCGGTCTTCTGATAGGCCAGGTAGAGGTCCTCCAGCGGCAGGGTGCGGCGCGCGTCGCCGCGCTGCAGCACCACTTCGGTGCCAAGCGCGATCAGCACGGGCATGGAGTCGCCGATGGGCGAGCCGTTGGCGATATTGCCGCCCAGCGTGCCGGCGTTGCGGATCGGCAGGGAAGCGAAACGCTTCCACATTTCTTCCAGCTCGGGATGGATGTCGTTGAGCGCGGCGTAGGCGCGCTCGAGCGAGACCGCCGCGCCGATTTCCAGCGTGCCGTCCACTTGCCCGATGCTATTCAGGTCAGCCACCTGGCCCACGTACAGCAGGTTGCCCAGCTCGCGGAACTGCTTGGTCACCCACAGCCCTACGTCGGTGCTGCCGGCCAGGATGCGCACGCCGGGTTCGGCGGCCTTGATGGCGGCAAAGGCCGACGCCGTGCGGGGCGCGTAGAAATGCTGCCCTTCGGCGCTGTAGTGGAAGGTGTTGTCGCGCTGCAGCGAGCGCAGCGTGTCGGCGATCTGGCGCGGGTCCAGCTTGCTGGCCTGCGGCGCCGGCAGCGCCATCATGCGCTGGCCGGCCTCGATGATGGGGCGGTAGCCGGTGCAGCGGCACAGGTTGCCGGTCAGGGCGTCGCAGATGGCCTCGCGCGCCGGGGCGCGGCCGGTGCCGGCGTCCTCGGATTTTTGCTGGTAGAGCGCCCACAGCGACATGACGAAGCCGGGGGTGCAGAAACCGCACTGGGAGCCATGGCACTCCACCATCGCCTGCTGCACCGGGTGCAGCGCGCCGTCGGCCTGGCGCAGGTCTTCCACGGTGATCAGCGCGCGGCCGTCCAGGGTGGGCAGGAACTGGATGCAGGAATTGACCGCCTTGAACTCGACCTGGCCGTTTTCGCCCAGCTCGCCAAGCACTACGGTGCACGCCCCGCAATCGCCTTCGGCGCAGCCCTCCTTGGTGCCCGTGCAGCGCGCGTCCTCGCGCAGGTACTGCAGCACGGTGCGGGTAACGGGCGCGTCAGCGACCCCCGTCACCTTGCCCCGGTGGTAAAAGCGGATGGTTTGCGTCTCCATGGTGTCTTCTCTCTTTGTGGATGGGGCCAAACATAGCACTGACGCCGACGATGCAATATTCGGCCCAGGTGATATGCCCCATCAAGGGGGAGAGCATTCCGGCGGCGCGACTAGCGCGGCGGCCACCGGATTTGACCAATGACGGGGTGCCTGACATACACTATGCGCCGTTCCCATTCCCCACGCCACCGGCCGCGAAGCGCGCCAGGCGCCCCCTCGCCATGCACGGACGCGACCATCTCGACACCTATTTGCTGCGGGTGCTGCACACCCTGCTCACCGAGCAGAGCGTGACCCGCACCGCGGTCCGGCTCGGCCAATCGCAGCCCGCCATCAGCAATACGCTCAAGCGGCTAAGGGAAATCACGGGGGATGCCATCCTGGTGCGCGGCAAGAGCGGCATGGTGCCCACCGAGCGCGGCCGCGAGCTGCTGCAGCTGGCCGAACAGAGCCTTGCCGCCATGGACCGCATCGCCCGGCCACCCCAGCATTTCGACCCGGCCACCACTACCCGTACCTTCCACCTGGGCGCGCCGGACTACCTGGACGCTTTCTTCCTGCCCAATATCGTCGAGCGGGTGCGCCGGCTGGCGCCCGGCGCCAAGCTGTTCGTGCACCCGATGACGTCATCGAGCGACTTCCTCGACAGCCTGGAGCAGGGACAGCTCGACATCGTGGTAGGCAACTGGCTGTCGCCGCCAGAACACCTGCATATTTCGCCGTTGTTCGACGATGAGGTGGTGTGCATGCTGGGGGCGCAGCATCCGCTGGCGCGCAAGGGGCTGACCCTCAAGCATTACCTGGAGATGCCGCACCTGGCGCCGGCGCCGTATGCGTCGATGCAGCGCAGCATGATCGACCAGGCGCTGGCCGAGCAGGGGTACAAGCGGAATATCCAGGTCACGCTGCCATATTTCGGGCTGGTGCCTTATGTGTTGATGAAGACGGATATGGTGTTCACCACCGGGCGGCAGTTTGCTGCGCATTATGCGCAGTACCTGCCGCTGAAGATGGTGCCTTCGCCGGTGGCGTTTCCACGGATGCGGTTTTATCAGCTTTGGCATGAGCGGTGTCATGCTGCTCCGGATGTGATGTGGTTGCGCAGGATGATTGCGGAGGTGGCTGGGGAGTTGCCGGTTTTGCCTCAGTTGGCGAGAGTAGGGGAAGGGTAGGGGAAGGTTGGGCAAGGGCAGAACCGTTGGCTCTTGTCTTGTGGTTGGCTTTGATTTTTGCGGCGTTGGCTTTTGCACCCAAGGGCCGTACGACATCCCCCTGCGGGGGCTGCCGGTCACTCTTCTTTGCGCGGCAAAGAAGACTAACGAGAAGAAAGCCGCCCTGCCGGGAGCAGAGCAATAAGGCTGTTCGATGGGGGTGGTTGCGTCGTACGGCCCTGAGTGTTGGCTGGCGTGTCCTACCGGCCTGGAGGTCATCGCAACTGCATGACCCACGGGTTCCGTGGTGGGGCCCCTGACCTCGTGTGCGGTGCGCGTTCGACCATCTGCCGTTCGCGGCGCGAGGGGCTGCGCTGTTTCGGGTGTGGCTGGTTTCGTGGTTTTGTCTCGGAGGGCAGGCACGGTGATGTTCGAGCGTGACCCTCGCGGACCGGGCCACGGTGCCCACCACGAAACCAGGGGCGCTGAGAGCAAGTTGCCGGATGCGCCGGTACGGCAGGGCCTCAAATGGCCGGGCGTTCGCCGCCAGAGACAAAACCACGAAACCAGCAGGTCATGCAGCATCGTGGCCCTCCGCACCGCGTACGGCAGATGTGGGAATGGTCACCGAGCAAAGCGATCAGGGGCCTTACGGCGAGACCCGTGGGTCATGCAGCTGCGATGACCCTAAATCCGGTAAGGCACGCCAGCCAACACTCAGGGCCGTACGACGCAACCACAGAGGCAAAAACAGCCTTATTGCTCTGCTCCCGGCAGGGCGGCTTTCTTCTCGTTAGTCTTCTTTGCCGCGCAAAGAAGAGTGACCGGCAGCCCCCCCGCAGGGGGATGTCGTATGGCTCTTGGGTGCAAAAACCAACGCCGTAGCAATCAAATCCAAAGTTTGGACAAGAGCCAATGGTTTTGCACTTGTCCAACCCCCCCTTCACTTCCCCTTGTAACTCGGAAAGAACAACTGCTCCCCCTCCACCTTGTACGCCGCGATGGCGTCCTGCCCTTCCTTCGACGTAATCCACTCCACCAGCTTCATCGCATCCGTGTAATTCGTGCCAGGATGCTTGGCCGGATTCACGGCGATCACGCCATACGGGTTGAACATCCTGGGATCGCCCTCCAGCAGGATCGCCAACCCGGTCTTGGCGCGGTAAGCGCCGTAGGTGGCCCGATCAGACAACGTGTAGCCCGGCATCTGCGCTGCCATGGTCAGCACCTCACCCATCCCCAGCCCCGCGTTCACATACCAGGGTTGCCCCTTGGGCTCGATCCCCACCTGTTTCCAGTAGTCCTTCTCCATCACGTCGGTCCCGGAGTTGTCCCCGCGCGAGATGAACTTGGTGCTGCCTGCGGCGATCTTCCTGAAGCCGGCTAGCACGTCCCTGCCGCCCTTGAGGCGGTCGGGGTCGCTGGCCGGGCCGACCACGATGAAGTCGTTGTACATGACGTCGCGGCGGTTGACGCCGTAGCCAGCGGCCATGAATGCGTCTTCCATCTTGCGGGCGTGCACCAGCAGCACGTCGACGTCGCCCATCTCGCCCATCTTCATCGCCTTGCCCGAGCCCACCGCGATCACCTTGACGGCCACGCCGCTCTTTTGCTCGAACCTGGGCAGCAGGAATTTCAGCAGGCCGGAGTTTTCCGTGCTGGTGGTCGTGGCCAGCTTGAGTTCGCCAGCGAAGGCGCCGGCGGCGCCCGTCAGGCAGACCAGGCAAACCAGTCCCAGGTTGCGCGCGGCGCGGGTCGGTAAGTGACCCAAAAGGCTTTGCTTGGCGACGGCTTGCATGGAGTCTCCTTGTCTTATGTTTTCAGAAACACAATTGCCACAAACTCATGTGATCGGTGAGAATGCAGCGAAATACGTGGAAATCAGCGCCTTGCATTCTCGATGAACCACATCTCTAAAGTAAATATGAAAGGCGTTTCATATGACATTTCGCTTTGACCTGTTCCCGGTAGTGGCCGCGGACGACAATCCGCGTTCCAATGCCAAGGTGTTCCAGCTGCTCAAGGCAGTGCGCGAGACCGGCTCCCTGCATCGCGCGGCGCGCGAGATCGGGCTGTCATACCGGCACGCCTGGGGCGTGATGCGATCATGGGAGGAAATGCTTGGGCGCAGCATGCTCGACATGGAGCGTGGCCGGGGGGCGTCGCTGACGATGTTCGGCGAGCGCTTGCTGCGCGCGGAAGGGCGCTTGCGCGATGCGATCGACCCGATCGTGCAGAAGGCGATGGTCGATTTCCTGGCGGACCTGGACGACGCGGCCCAGCCGCAGACCCGCATCCGCTTCTCCGGCAGCCACGATCCGGCCATGGAGGTCCTGGCGGGGGCACTGCGCGATGCGCCGGGCGGCCTGCAGCTCGACACCGTGTTCTGCGGCAGCGTGGAGGGCCTGATCTGCCTGCAGGAGCGGCAGTCCGAGCTGGCGGGCTTCTACGTGTCGCCGATCCAGAAGGCTGGCTCCGTGGCCCACGTCACGCTGCGTAAATGGCTGCGTCCGGCCGCCGTGCGCCTGATCCGCCTGGCCTGGCGCGAGCAAGGCCTCATCGTCGCACCCGGGCTCGCGCGCGAGATCCACGACCTGCGCGACCTGGCCCGCACCCGGGCTCGCTTTGTCAATCGCCAGCGCAGTTCGGGCACGCGCATGCTGTTCGACCAACTGCTGGCCACCGAGGGGCTGTTCCCGGACCAGATCGTCGGCTATGAAACCCCCGAGTTCAGCAACGAGAAGGTGGCGGAAGCGGTCCACGCCGGCCGCGCCGAGGTGGGATTCGGCCTGCGCATGAATGCCGAGGCCCATGGGCTGGCCTTTGTGCCGCTGACCCGCGAGGCCTACTACGTGGCGCTGCGCAAGAACGACCAGATCACGCCCTGGGCGCATGGCTTGCTGGCGCATATGGCCGACCCGGCCTTGCGCCGCCGCATCGAGGCGCTTCCCGGCTACGCCATGGCCGAGCCCGACGGCATCCTGACGCCGCAAGAGGCACTCCCCTGGTACGGCCCCGACGGCAAGGAAGGCGGCTGACGCCGTCCACCAGGGAGGGCCGGATCCCGGCCGTTTGAGCGCGCGCGTATTACACTGGTTAAGTAGGCGGGGCTGCATGCCCGCCAGACAAACCCTGCAAGGAGCGCCATGCTAGAAACG